>RDZL01000126.1 GCA_004295165.1 Flavobacteriia bacterium | reverse complement strand
TATGAAGAAGCGCTTTGTAAGCTGGATATTTTGCCGGCAAGAGCGCTTCTTCATAAGCTAAAATTTCGTTTTTCTCCCATTGTTGGTAGAGTTGCTTCACCACTACTGCTGATGCGTCTTTGCGGACAGAGCGGTAGTTTTTGACTACATATTTAGCGAAATCTTGCTGCTTGAACTTTTTGCCATCCAATACAAAAAGGGTTTTGTTAGACTTGAGTTTATCTGCAGTCCATTTACCGACAAAATAAGTTGAGTCTAAGTTGGCAACAAACCACTCAAGACCTTTTTCACTTTTGTCTTGGTAGGCATACTGCGTGCGCAGTTTTTGAACGAAGGAGTCTTGTGTCACTTTAGAACGCTCGTCCTTATTGACTTTTGCCTGTAGCTCGCGGCGCATGTTTTCAAAAGACTTGACGGGTGTCCATTCGATGAGTTTGATGATGTGAAAACCATATTGAGTTTTGACCGGCTTGGAGAATTCACCTACTTGTTTGAGTGCGAATGCGGCGTCTTCGAATTCCAAAACCATGCGTTGGCTAGTTCCAGATCCGAAAGCGGGTAACTCTCCCCCTTTTTTGATGCTGTTGGCATCTTCAGAATACGCGCTGACCATTTTTTCCCAAGAAGATCCGGCTGCGAGGCTATCGTAGATTTCGTTGATTTTCTTTTCGGCGTTTTGGCGCGTTTCGGTTGTGGCTTCGCGGCCAGTGGCAATCATGAGGTGCGCAACTTTGATCGTACCGCGTGCGGGGCGCTTATCTGTAACCTTCAAAATGTGATAGCCAAAGCGCGTTCTGAAAGGTTCGCTGATGGTTCCAACTGTTGTAGTGTAGGCTTTTTCTTCGAAAGGATAAACCATCTGAAAAGCAGTAAAGTAGCCGAGGTCTCCACCGTTGTTCACAACTGAAGGATCTTCGGAACCAAGTTTTGATTTGGCAACTGAGGCAAAATCTTCGCCTTTTTCGATGCGCGCCTTGAGGCCAAGCAAGCGATTGTAAGCCGCTAGGGTATCTTTGGGGCTCGCGTTCGGGTCTAGTTTGATGAGGATGTGTGAACAACGTACTTCTGTGGCGGTGCGGTTGTAGGCCTCCTGAACCATTGCTTGGTTTTGTACGGAGTCAATTAAGTACGGTAAAGCCAATTGTTTTTTGTAGCCCTCGAGTTCTTTTTGCAAGCGAGGAAGGGTGTCATAACCCAATGCTTCGGCTTCAGCTACTTTGAGTTTAAAAACCTCAAACAATTGCATGTAACGATCGAGTGAGTCTTTGTCAAAACTCGGATTCGGATTGTTTTTGGTGTAAATCTGTAAAAATTCTGATTTGGTAACAGGCTTGTTGTTGATCGTCATGACGACTGGCTCCTTTTGAGCAAGAGCGAGGTTGGTCAAAAAGCCAAACAAGAATAATACAAGGGTCTTTTTCATTGGTTTTGATTAGAGCGGTTAAATCTATAAATTTAAATTACTTGATGCTATAATTTGGTGCTTCTCGGGTTATTGTGACGTCGTGTGGATGCGATTCGCGTACACCGGCAGAGGTAATGCGTACAAAGCGTGCACCTTTGAGTTGATCTATGCTTGGTGCGCCGCAGTAGCCCATACCAGCACGCAAGCCGCCGATGAGTTGAAACATCACTTCAATGAGTTTGCCGCGGTAAGGAACGCGCCCGGAGATCCCTTCTGGCACCAATTTTTTGATGTCGTCTTCGGCATCTTGAAAGTAGCGGTCTTTGCTGCCTTTTTGCATGGCTTCTAAAGAACCCATACCTCGGTATGACTTGAATTTACGGCCTTCATAAATAATGGTTTCTCCTGGCGATTCTTCGACGCCTGCAAACATAGAGCCGAGCATCACGACGTCGGCACCAGCTGCAATAGCCTTCACGATGTCGCCGGTATAGCGGATGCCACCGTCGGCGATCACAGGAACGCCTGTTCCTTCTAATGCTTTGGCAACCTCGTTTATAGCAGTGAGTTGAGGAACCCCCACCCCTGCGATGACGCGGGTAGTGCAAATTGAGCCCGGACCAATACCAACTTTAACGGCATCGGCGCCAGCATCGGCAAGGTATTTGGCTGCTTCTGCGGTAGCGATATTACCCACAACAATTTGTAGCTCAGGATAAACGGCTTTTACAGCTTTGAGTTGGTCTACAACACCTTTTGTATGGCCGTGTGCAGTATCGATGACAATAGCGTCCACGCCTGCTTCAACAAGTGCAGTAACGCGATCCATGGTATCGTAAGTGACGCCAACCGCTGCTGCTACGCGCAAACGCCCTAAAGAATCTTTGCAAGAATTTGGGTGTTCTTTGACTTTAATGATGTCGCGGTAGGTAATCAGTCCCACCAGCCTGCCATCCTGGTCAATCACAGGCAGTTTTTCTACCTTGTTTTTGCGGATGATTTCTTC
>RDZL01000162.1 GCA_004295165.1 Flavobacteriia bacterium | reverse complement strand
GTAACCGAGTTGGTAAAACCTGAAGACCGCATGCAGCCTACTAAGAAATCCTACGTGATTGAATCTTTGCGTTATCTTGGCGAATATTATTCAAAGTCTGCTAACAAAGACTTTGATAAAGCTAAAAAGTACTATGAAGAGATCTTAGCGATTGACCCAAATGATGCAGTAGCTAAAAAAGCGCTTGGCATCAAAGATCCAGTGCCAACGACAACAACTACACCAAAACCAGCTGCGCCAGTTCGCAACTAATCATCAGTTCATTTGAAATAAAAATGGCGGCCCTCCGGGCCGCCATTTTTATTTAATCAAATATTGCTGAGCACTGAGTTATTGTTGCAAACTCAAGTAGCGCGCCACGTATTTGCCAATGATATCGAATTCTAAATTGACTTGTCCACCCACCTCCAATTGCTGAAAATTGGTGTGTTCATAAGTATAAGGAATGATGCAGACTGAGAAACTTCCCTTCTTAGCGTCCACTACTGTTAGGCTTGTTCCATTGACTGTAATAGAACCTTTTTCTACAGTTACAAATGTATCCGGGTGCTGAAAAGTAAAACGCCAAGAGCCGTTTTCATCTAAGACTTCTGTGCAGGTCCCGACGCAATCTACATGGCCCTGCACCATATGCCCATCTAGCCTACCGCCCAATTGCATGCAGCGCTCGATATTTACTTTGGTGCCGATTTGCCAAGAACCTAGATTCGTTTTGATGAGCGTCTCGTGAATGGCAGTAACTACATGCTGATGTTCGTTTTGAGCCACAACCGTAAGGCAGCAGCCGTTGTGCGCCACACTTTGGTCAATTTTAAAGCCCGATGACAAACCAGAAGCAATGGTAAAATGAATGTTTCCTGCTTCTTTTGCTATGGCCACCACTTGGCCAACTTCTTCGATGATTCCTGTAAACATGATACAAACTTACGCAAACTAAGCGCTCGCACACAAATCTTGGAGCACGAGTTGCAGCGTTGTGCGGTTCATATACGTATTGGAGCTGATTTGAAAAACGATATCGATGAAGACGCCAACCGCCAGCTCTTTTTCAAAGGCGGCAAGTTGAAATCCGATGGCGTCAATTGGCACCTGAGAACCCTCTTGAATCACTTTGAGTTTGAGGTGTGCACCTTTGAGTACTTTGTATTCAAGCACCATGCAATTTTTAGCCAAAAAGACCGGATGCATATTACCCGGCCCACAAGGTTCAAATGCTTCTAAAATTTGGAGGATGCGCAAAAAATGAACCTGCGGATTAGAGCCCAGCTCTTTGAATTCAAGTTCCGTATCGATGTCGATTTGCCTTTGTAATTTTTGCTTTGACAGCGCACTTGACACAGCATTTTCAAATGCATCTTTGAAAGCAGGAAGCTGCTCGGGCAATAGCGTAAGACCAGCTGCAAATTGGTGTCCGCCAAATTGCACCAAATCGTTTTGGCAGCACTCGAGTAAGTCATACAAATTGAGGGGCTGCATGCAGCGCGCAGAGCCCGTAAGAACTCCGTTAGACTCGGTGAGTACAATTGTTGGTCTGTAATGCGTTTCGATGAGGCGAGAGGCCACAATACCCACTACACCTTTGTGCCAAGTTGGGTCGTAAACAATGGTGGAAAATTGGTCTTGAAAGGCAGGATTGGCCTCAATTTGCGCCAACGCTTGGGAAGTCATTTCTTGATCTAAGGCTCGGCGGGCGGTGTTGTCTGTATTGATGTCGAGCGCGAGTGCAGCGATTTCTGCGTCGTCTGTGCTGAGCATCCAGTCGACGGCGCGCTTACCCGAGGCAATGCGGCCTGCAGCATTGATGCGAGGTGCCAACACAAAAACGACGTCGCGCAGAGACAGTGGCAGTGTTTTGGCTGCTAGCTCTAGAATGGCTAAGAAGGCGGGTCTAGGTGCAGCGTTGAGCTGGGCTAAACCTTTGGCGCATAACACCCGATTTTCATCGGTCATTTCAACAATATCAGCGCCTATTGACAGCGCTACTAGATCTAAACTTTGAAATAAAGCGCTTTGCTCGAGCTTCAAGTATTGATAAAGTCCTTGTAGCAACTTGAAGGCCACACCACAACCAGATAACTCTTTGAAGGGGTAAGCGCAATCGTTTTGCTTAGGATTCAATACGAGCGCATCTGGAAGCTTGGCATCGGGTTGGTGGTGGTCACAGACAATGATGTCTATACCGGCGGCTTTTGCGCGTCCGAGGGCTACTTGCGCTTTGATGCCGCAATCAAGTGTGATGAGTAAATGAAAGCCCTCGGCAATTGCGAAGTCGATCCCTGCTTCGCTCACGCCATAACCTTCTTTATAACGGTCTGGGATGTAATATGCGCAGTGCAAACCGAGTAAAGCAAGCTGTTCTGCCATTAGCGCCACGGCAGTGGTGCCATCGACGTCGTAATCGCCATATAACAGCACCTTTTCTTGCTTGGCAATTGCCCGCTGTAGCCTGTGCACGGCAGCCTGCATATTGCGCAGCAGAAAGGGATCGTGCAGAGTATTTTGTTGTGGCTTGAAAAAGGCTACTGCGCTTTGTCTGTTTGCGATGCCTCGTTGTACGAGTAATTGCGCTGCAAAATTTGGGATTTTGAGTTCTTGAGCAAGTTCAGTAACTGTAGACATAGGCTCTTGAGCCCGGAGTTTCCAAGATAGGTTCATTTGGTAAAAATACACGGATCAGGCATGCGCGCCTTCCGTTAATCTACGTAAGAGAGCTTTAACATATTGGAACCACCGAGGTCCTCTAGTGGAATAGAGGCCACGTTGATCACGACATCGCCGGTCTGAAGATGACCGCCTTCTTTCATGATGTACTTGATGTCGGCGATGGTGTGGTCGGTAGAAATGCGTTTGTTGTAGTAAAATGCGCGCACACCCCATACCAAATTGAGTTGAGTAAGGATTTTGCGGTTACTGGTAAAAACAAAAATCTCGGAAGCAGGTCGTTGAGATGCAATTTTATAGGCGGTATAGCCCGAAAAAGTCATGGTGATGATTGCATTGGCTTCTACGCGCTGCGCCAAACGGCAAGCATTGAAACAAATTGAATCGGAGATGAAACGCGGATTTCCTTTTGGAGGCAGTTCTTCTTTGTGGTACATGCTCGGATGCTGTTCCATTTCTTTGATGATATTGGCCATCGTTTGCACCACTTGTACCGGATATTGGCCCACAGAAGTTTCGCCAGAAAGCATGACCGCGTCTGCGCCATCTAGCACCGCATTTGCGACATCATTCACCTCTGCCCTACTTGGCGTGAGGCTATTGAGCATGGATTCCATCATTTGGGTAGCAACAATGACCGGCTTGGCCTTCGAAATGGATTTGCTGATGATCATCTTTTGGATCAGGGGCACATTTTGATAAGGAATCTCGACGCCGAGGTCACCGCGAGCAACCATAAGCGCATCGCTTTCTTCGATAATGGCATCTATGTTTTCTAAGGCTTCTGGTTTTTCTATTTTGGCTACAACTTTGGCAATACTGCGTTTTTTCGCAATTCTTTCTTTGAGGTCGATGATGCAATTGGCAGAGCGTACAAAGGAAAGGCCAATCCAGTCTACACCCAATTTTAGTGCGTAGTTGAGGTCTTCGATGTCTTTCTCTGTAAGTGAAGGCATCGAGATTTTGGTGTTCGGGAAATTGACACCTTTTTTGGAACACAACAAGCCACCTTGAATGACTTCACAGCGGATTCTTTCTTTTCCGTCGGTTTCTAAGACCGTCAAAACCAACTTGCCGTCGTCTAGTAGAATTTGCTCGCCTGGATTGACGTCGCGCGGTAGTAAGTTGTAATTGATCGAAAAGCGCTGGTTGTTGCCCAAGACTTTATCGACAACAACATCGATTTGTTGTCCTACTTCGATGAGCACGCCATTGTTTTCCATTTCATGGGTGCGGATTTTAGGGCCCTGAAGGTCAGCTAAAATAGCCACATTTAAACCCAGCTCATCGTTGAGTTCGCGGATCAGGTTTACGGCACAAGCGTGGTCTTGATGGCTACCGTGCGAAAAATTGAGGCGACAAACGTTGAGGCCTGCACGCATCATGTCGGCTAGCGTTTCTTTTTTAAGCGACGCCGGGCCCATAGTGGCCACTATTTTGGTTCTTTTCATGTTAACTAGTAAGGTAATCTAATATGTCAAATTCTTCGTAATTGAAATCAAAAACGGCCACAATACCGTTTATTTTTCTGAGTTGTTCGAGCAATACCGCTGACTCGTGTGAAAAATTATCTTTGAGGACCAAAAAATAATCGATCATGGGGCGGTCTGCTTGCAAGAGTTGCTGATCTTGTTTGTTTTTGATCAAAAAGAAACGCGTCAGAAGCTCCTGGTCTTCGTAAGAAAAATAACTAAACGCGTGTTGGGCCTTGAGTTTGGGCATAAAGAGCTCAAAGCGTTGTTGTTCTTTTTCTAAGTGGATTCCAAGCATTTGGTTGAGTTCCCAGGTGAGTCGGTAATCGGCAAATGCAGTAGAAATTCCGTAAACTTCGAAGGGCTGTTCGTCGTCGAGGGTGAGGTCGTATTTTTTAACTTTTCCCATTCGATTCAAATTTACTCATTTAATAGCAAACGGCACATCAACAATTGATTGTCAATTCATTTATTCTGAATAAAGTGCTGCAGTAATGATATTGATTAAATTTGTACATAGAAACAAACGCATGCGCCAACAACTCACCTTATTTTTCAGTCTCCTATTTGTCTTGATCCAAGTAACTGCACTTGCACAGCCAGACAAAATGATCACCAACCGAGACAACTATTTTTGGCAATTCGGACTCGCCTGGACCACCACCGACGACGACGGTCAAGAACTCAACCCTATGCCCTTTGATCAGCTTCACGGCTTGCCTTTCCCTTCAAGACTATACGTAGACCGCTACATTTACAATGGTTGGAGTGCAGAAGCAGTGCTTGGCGCACAAACCTACAAGCCAGAAAAAACCGTCAATGACTCCATTGGTGTCAATGGTTTTATCGGTTATTTTGATGCTGCACTCAAGTATTCTTTTTACAAGCAACTTGGGCGTGGTGCTATTGACCCGTATTTGGGTGCAGGCCTTGGGTTTAGCCTGCGTTCAGCAGACCCCAAACAAAGTGCGCCGTTGCTAAGCCCCACCGTTAATTTATCAGCAGGCTGTACGTTTTGGCTCAGCAAACAAATTGGCTTGCAAGCACAAGGTGTCTATAAGTTTGGTTTGGTAGATATCCTCGGAAGTTCGTCTTATGCGCAGTACAGTGTAGGCTTGGTGTATCGCATCGAGAAAACCGACGGCTACAAAAGTGATTTTCACAAGCCCAAATACAAATTGCCTAGAAAACCTTCTCGCATCAAGATTGAGAAGTCTACTGACGAATCTTAATTGGCGATGGTCATGCGTTTTTTGGTCTCTTGATCTGAGGTCACGATGCCATAATAATATACACCATTGGCCAGCTTCGTGCTATCAAAACGCAAAATATGACCGCCTTTATCATAGGTGCCTTGCGCTACATCACAGACAATTTGATTGAATTGCCAAATAGCAAACTTGACCTCACACGCCTCCGGACACACAAAGTAAAAAGCCAACTCGCCTTGCGCAGGTTCTTGATCGAGGTTGTACAACTCACAGAATTCTTTGTGCACAACCTGACCGCGTTGAAACTTTTTTAGCAATGCGCGGTAGCCGATGATCCCCAGCAAAATCAAAAAAGAGACGAATAAAAATTGAATGACTGCTTCCATTAAAGAGAGATTATTCCCGGAATTAGTGCTGCGCGTTCATAAACAGCAATGATGTCTGCTGCAGAAAGCATGACTTCTTTGGCGCTCAGACTCACGTATTTACCTGTGCCGGAATGATGATAACTGATTTCACTATTGATATCGAAGAGCGCAGTAACTTGCGCGAGGTGTTGGTTGTCATTGGGGACAATGAACTTAAACAAATAGACATTTGGCCATTCTTGTTCTTCGAGTTGTGCTCTGAGTGATTCAAATGTTCCCATGACACAAAATTACGAACTTGCGTTAGACCAAAGCAATCAATTTTTATATTTGTTTCAATGCGGCTTTATCACCTCTTTTTATTTGCCATTAGTTTTGTGCTCTTAGCTTTTGCTTATTGGCCTTCAGAGCCTACAACTGTACTTGCGTCCTCCAAAACTCAGGAAGGCCACTCATTTCAATTTCCAGAGACAGACCCACACATTTACACCGCCCAACTCAACAACCGATTGGTAGAATACATGGACCGCTCAGTGAGGCAAGGTATTCAGCCCGTAGCAAACACCCAAGGTCTGCGCAAGGCGTTTCGAGCCAAAAAACTCGTACTCGTGACCCCATCAAAAGGAATCGTATTGGACACTTTTCAGTATTCCTATGCATTTTTAACACCTTATGCCGCGCAAATACTAAAAGAGATCGGAGCTGCATTTCAAGATTCTTTAGCCCAAAGCCCGCTAAAAGATTGCCAATTGATCCTGACCTCCATGACACGCACCAAGCATACCGTCGCAAAATTAGTCCGCAAGAACCGTACGGCAGTAAGGCGAAGTCCGCACTTGAACGGCAACAGTTTTGATATTTCCTTTTCAAGATTTAATGCCGCTCATCCGCTATCCTCAATCGAAAAGCAATATTTGCAAACCGTGATTTCACAAATTTTGTTGCGCTTCAAAAAAGAAGTCAAAATATGGGCAACTTACGAGTTGCGAGAAGAATGCCTTCATGTTGTTGCAAGAAAAGGGGTTTAAGTTGTAAATTTGCCCATGCGTTGGGAAATATTATTGCTCTTACTTCTTTCTGGTCATAGTTTCGGTCAAAAACAACTCGAAGCTCAGTTCATCACAGAAAAAATAGACATCGACGGCAACCTAACAGAATCTGTGTGGTCTGCACAGCCCGAACTCCATCCTTTTATTCAGATCAAACCCGAGCCAGGTAAGGCTTCAAAAAGCAACACTAGCGTTCAATTGCGTTACGATCAAGATGCCATTTACTTTGCCATTTTCTGTCAAGATCACCCCGATAGCATTTCAAAAGTCCTCTCGCTGCGCGACGACTACAACCCCAATTGCGACATCGTCGGCATATTTTTAGATACCTACAACGACAACCAAAACGGCTTTTATTTTGGCCTCACAAGTCGCGGTGTACAGCTCGACGCTAAAATTGTAGGTACCGACTACAACGACAAGCTCAATTTAGTTTGGCACAGCGCCGTTCAAATTGTCGAAAATGGTTGGGTAGCCGAGATCCGCATTCCCTATTCAGCACTGCGTTTTCCGCAAAAAGAAGTGCAAAATTGGGGAGTCAATTTTGGGCGTCAAATTGCCCGCAACCGAGAAGAAGCTTCTTGGGTGGCCGTAAACCCCGACCTCGAGAACATGCTGCTCGAAAGTGGCGACATCACCAACATCAAAAACATCAGTCCGCCCTTGAGACTGGCACTGATTCCATATGTCTCGGCTTATGCCGACGAAGTCCGCAATGAAGATGGCACTAAAAATCTGTTGCGCTCCTTCAATGGCGGTATGGATATCAAATACGGCGTCAATGAAGCCTTTACCCTAGACCTCACCTTAGTGCCAGATTTTGGCCAGGTCGTTTTTGACCAACAAGTGCTCAACCTTACGCCTTTTGAAGTCCAATTCAATGAAAACCGACAGTTTTTTACCGAAGGGATGGAACTCTTCAATAAAGCCGGTATTTTTTACAGCCGCAGGATAGGCATTCAAGCACCTTATAAAGTGACACAAACCATGCTCAATGAAGGAGAATACTTAGAAAATGTTCCCGGTTCGTCTCAACTTTATAATGCTTCTAAATTGTCTGGCCGCAATAGCAAAGGCCTAGGAATTGGTGTATTCAATGCCGTCAATGCCGAGCAAATGGCAACAGCAGTCTCGACACTAGACAACAGCCGTAGAGAAGTGCTGATCTCTCCCCTAACCAACTACAACGTCTTAGTTTTTGATCAAAACCTCAAAAACAATTCATCGCTCACCTTCACCAACACCAACGTATGGAGAGCCGGCTCATTTTACGACGCCAACGTATCCGCTGTCAATTTCAACCTCAACACCAAAGACAATAACTACAATATAAACGGAAAAGGTATCCTATCTGCCCAACTTGACCAACAAGCCACACTTGGGCACAACCTCAATTTCAATATCCAAAAGCAACGTGGCTCACTCATCGGCGGCCTTGGATATTTAGAAGAATCAGACACCTATGACCCAAATGACCTCGGCTTCAACTACAACAACAACAGACGGATCTTTGAGGCGAGTGTAGCCTACCGCGATTTTACACCCAAATGGAAAAGACTCATGAAATGGAGTGTCAATGCCAACGTCACGCAAGCTTACCTTTATGAGCCAAATACTTTCTCTTCGAATATGGCCAGCCTCAATTTCTTTACCGTCACTAAAAAATTCAATGCCTGCGGTTTCAACGGTGGTGGTAGCTTGCAAGAAGGCAAGGACTATTTTGAGGCCCGAACTTGGGGAAGAGTATTTACAACGCCGCAGTTTCTGTTTATAAACACCTGGTATTCATCTAACTATCAACGAAAATTTGCAATCGATTTAGGAATGAGTGCTACTGAATATATAGGTCACCCTTGGAAACAATACGCCTATAATCTGAATCCAAGAATCCGGTTATCAGACGCGATCTTTCTGGTTTACTCTTTTGAAAAAGAGCTGCAATTCAACAGCATTGGCTACGCGATTCCTTTTGCAACGCCCGCACAAAGCTATACGGGCATTCTCTTTGGGCAGCGCGACCGCAACACAACCGTACAGGCGCTTGCTTTCGATTACATACTGACCAATCGCATGTCTTTGAGTTTGCGCTTGCGCCATTATAGGTCTACGCTTGCTTACGAACACTTTTCTATCCTACAAGAAGACGGCAGCCTTGCCCTTTTAGAAGGCTTTAATGGATTGAGCGCCGAGGGCAAATCTGCTTACGATATCAACTATAATGCTTTTACCATAGACTTAGTCTATCGCTGGGTATTCTTGCCTGGTAGCGAGCTGAATATCGTCTGGAAAAATTCGGTTTTTGCCAGTAACGATGCCATCAACGCCGCCTATTGGCAAGACCTCTCCTATACGCTCCAAACGGGTGCACTCAATAGCTTTTCTATGAAATTGATTTATTGGCTAGATGCCCAGCAAATCAAAAAAGGGCCAGCTCAATTACCACGCTGAGTAAGTACCATCACCGGCAACATAGGCGCGGTCACTGATGCGCTCCGGGCCTTCTACAAAAGCAAAAGGATACACGACTTTCCCATTCCAAAGCACCTTTTTACCTCTCGGAACCGCAATCTGTAACTCCACTTCTTGATCGCGCATGCGGTCTTTTGCTGGGTAGGAAAATCCGCTGGCAAATTGAATGGTATTTTGTTGGAGCACACAAGGGAAATCAATAGCTGAAGCGCGGCGATTCGCTTTCAAAAACGAGCGGCCATGCGCTTTCTTCCAGACTTTGACATGATATAAACTGTCACTCGCTTCAATGTAGTTGATGCTGATTCCGCTGATAAAAATCCGGCCGTCTTGCGCCATAATGATGCCATGATCATTTTGATTTTGCGGTCTGAAACCAAAACTATAAGTTGCGTTTCGCTGGGTCTTATAACTTTGGATGTGGAGTTCAGGTAGGATATCCAAGCGCAAAGAATCACCTGCATAGGTGCCGATTTCTTTACTGAGTTCACCCTCAATTGTAAAAGATTGTCCAGTTGAGACGCCTACATAAGTCAAAAAGACAAACCCACTCACGCTTGCCAATCCGAGACCAAAATAGCCTGCGCGCAACCATTTCGCTTCAAAAGTAAACAACAACCTAAAACCGGTCAGCATACTAGAAAGACTGATCGCATAACCGATGAGTCCAACACCTAAATATAGCAGTTCATTTTGCCCCTTGTCAAAAAACAAGGCACTCAACTCACCCAGAGAAGTGAATTCGCCATTAATCTGAGCCGGGACTAGTTGCGGATCAACAAAAATAAATACGGATAATCCAACTAGTAAAACTAAACCCCATAAGACCAACGCAATTCCTATTGCTTTTTTAAGGACTTGCACCAGACGACGCGCACTGTCACTCAGATCCGAGCCTGATTTGAACTGACTTGACCATTTTTTAGCGTTCTTCTCAACGCGTTCTGTAGCTTCTTTAAATTCAGTTTTTATGGTTTCAATATTTACCGGAACGCCTTTCATTTGCAGTTTTTCACTGGCTGTTTTGGCGCTCGGCGTAATGATCCACAATAGTATATAGATAGGAATGCCCGATCCGAACACCATCGTGAACAATACAAAAGCAACCCGAATAAAGACGACGTCAATATTGAAATAAGCTGCAACGCCACTTGCAACGCCGCCGAGAATTGCAGTATCTGTATCGCGAAAAAAACGCTTATCTGAACGATCATGAGGAGCTGTTTGAACAGGTGCTTGCTGTTCGATTGGGTTATCACTGAAGTTTTCAGGACTGCCCAACACCTCAATGACCTCATCTATGCGCGTTTGCAGGATAACCTGTGTAGGGCCCATCTGATTTTGTTGGAGCAGTTCAACAATGCGCAGCTCGACATCTTGAAGAATTTCATCGGCGCCTGGCTCGTTGCTCAAGACGTTTTTAAGTGCCTGCAAATAGTTTTGGAGTACTTGAAAGGCTTGTTCTTCAAGAATAAAGGGAAATCCTTGGATATGGATGGAAACGGTTTTATTCATGGTTCTTTTTTTGATTGATTTGTTCAACGGCTTGTTGTAATTCTTGCCAAGTACGGGCTAATTCGAGGTAAAAGTCTTGACCCTTTTGGGTCATTTTGTAGTATTTTCTTGGCGGGCCCGAGGTGGATTCTTCCCAGCGATAAGTGAGCACCTCTAAATTCTTGAGCCGCGTGAGTAAAGGATAGACCGTACCCTCCACGACCAATAATTGTGCATTGCGCAATTTATCTAAGATTTCTGACGGATATGCCTCTCCTTGATGCAAGATGCCAAGAATACAGTATTCCAAAACACCTTTTCGCATTTGCGCTTGCGTATTCTCTACATTCATCTTTAACTAAATTTTATACAAAGATATATGTTTTATATTGTATTATGCATTACATAGTACTATAAAAATAAAAAAGCGCCATAAACGACGCTTTCTTTCAATATTTAAAGGCTTCTATTTCAAACATTTAAAGTAATCAAATGGCTCTTGACACGCGTTGCACTGGTAGTGTGCTTTACAGGCCGTACTGCCAAATAAACTCACCATACGGGTATTATTGCTATTGCATTTTGGACAAGACACACGTGGTGGCTCAGAAAAAAGTGCTGTTTTATCGGGCTCGTTGACGGGAGGTGCAATGCCGTAAAGACGCAGTTTTTGGCGACCTGCTTCTGTGATCCAGTCGGTAGTCCAGGCCGGGCTCAAGATGTGTTTGACTTGCGCATTTGGGATGCCCTTCTCTTTTAACTTTGCAAGCAGATCAACCTCAATTTGCTGCATGGCAGGGCAGCCACTATAGGTTGGCGTGAGCTCGATAATCCAAGTTTGATCTTGAAGATAGATTTGTTGAACAACCCCCAAATCTGTAATGGTGAGCACAGGGATCTCAGGATCACTGACCTCTTCTAAATAATTCCGGATATCGGTTTCGCTTACCATTCCATGTTTGGATAGGCTCTTTGCATGTATTGCAAATCAGACAAAAGATAACCCATATGTTCGGAATGACGTCCTTCTCGGCCACCATCGAATTTCCAGTTGTTTTTGGGTATTTCTAATGTGGCCTCTTGGAGTACACTTGTGACCGTAGCCATCCATTTGGCTTGTATCTCAGCCATTGAAGGTACTTTTCCAGCGGCCTGTAAGGCATGGTCATGAGCGTCTTCATAAAATAACTCGTTGGTGTAGCGCCAAAGATGATCAATTGCCGCTTGTGCGCGCTGATGAGATTCTTCGGTGCCGTCGCCCATTCGGATCACCCACTCAGAGCTATGTTTGAGGTGGTAACGCGTTTCTTTGACAGATTTGGCGGCAATGGCAGCTAATTGTTCCACGGGGCTTTGCATAAGTGCCTCGTAAAGGGGCAAGCGAAAAGCATCGAAGAAAAATTGACGCAGAAGGGTCATGGCGAAATCGCCATTTGGTTGTTCTACAAGTAGTACGTTTTTGTACTCATTTTCGTAGCGCAAATAAGCCAATTGGTCGT
This sequence comes from Flavobacteriia bacterium, assembly GCA_004295165.1. Lineage (GTDB taxonomy): Bacteria > Bacteroidota > Bacteroidia > Flavobacteriales_D > Crocinitomicaceae > UBA952. The sequence continues at coordinate 1,472 of RDZL01000162.1, read as the reverse complement.
GATTTCTGCCCTTGCCTTCTACTTCTGCTGCAAAGTCGTAGAGACTGATTGCTTGGCCAATAAGGTCAAGAGAAATATTGGTGAGGGCGATGTCTTCTTCCAAGATAGGACCGTGGCCACACCATTCACCCAAACGCTGAGCCAAAATAAGGCTGTCGTCAGACAAACGCATTACGTATTCAAAAAGTGCTGATTCTTGCATCATTACATGTGTTTGACGCCGTCTGGCACTTCGTAAAAAGTAGGGTGACGGTAAATTTTGGTATCGGAAGGTTCAAAGAATGAAGCGGCATCGTCGATATCGGTGGCATGTATATGCACAGATTCTACCACCCAGATACTGATTCCTTCGGAACGGCGTGTATATACATCGCGTGCGTTCTCTAGCGCCAATGTAGCATCTGGTGCGCGCAAGCTACCAACGTGTTTGTGGTTGAGTCCTTGTTTGCTGCGGATAAAAACCTCCCAAAGAGGCCATTCGTTTGTTGACATCGTCTTATAAATTTAATTAGGCTGATTTTTTCATGGCGCGCTTTTTAGCGAAAGCAGTTGCAGCTTCGCGTACCCAAGCGCCTTCTTCTTTAGCTTTGACACGCGCAGCAAGGCGCTCTTTATTGCAAGGACCGTTTCCTTTGACGACTTGCCAGAATTCGTCCCAGTTGATTTCAGAAAAATCATAATGACCTCTTGCTTCGTTCCACTTTAAGTTTGGATCCGGAATGGTAAGACCTAAGATCTCTGCTTGCGCTACGGTTGCGTCTACAAAACTCTGACGGAGTTCATCGTTGGTAAAACGCTTGATTTTCCATTTGATGGACTGATCAGAATGCGTAGAATCTGCGTCGCTAGGGCCAAACATCATGAGGGCCGGCCACCAAAAACGGTTCATGGCATCTTGCGCCATCGCTTTTTGCTGTGGGGTTCCGCTGCAGAGTTTAGTAAGTGATTCATATCCTTGGCGTTGGTGAAAAGACTCTTCTTTGCAAATCTTAACCATAGCTCTTGCGTAAGGGCCATATGAAGTGCGGCAGAGTGCCACTTGATTCATGATGGCTGCGCCGTCTACCAACCAACCAATAGTGCCGATATCCGCCCAAGTAAGTGCCGGATAATTAAAAATTGATGAATATTTTGCCTTTCCTGAGTGCAAGTCATCAATGGTTTGTTCACGACTTGTGCCCAAAGTTTCTACGGCCGAATACAAATAAAGACCGTGACCAGCCTCATCTTGTACCTTCGCCAAAAGCACGGCTTTGCGGCGCAAATTGGGTGCACGGGTAATCCAATTGCCCTCGGGAAGCATACCAACTATTTCTGAATGAGCGTGTTGCGAAATCTGACGCACCAAGGTCTGACGGTATTCGTCCGGCATCCAGTCATTGGGCTCAATCTTGATTTCTCGGTCAATTTTCTCTTGAAAACGGCGTTCTTGTTCAGCTTGGGTCATAATATCATTGTTACGATGAAACAAA
>RDZL01000161.1 GCA_004295165.1 Flavobacteriia bacterium | reverse complement strand
ATGATGGAAAGTTAAATTTTGTTGAAGACGTAAATTTCGTTAAAAAGTTGCTTTGCACCACCAAAAGGGATTGCGTATTTTTGAACTATGAAAAAAGTTATCTTACATAGCGTCATGGCTTTGGTGTTTTTTGGTTCTGTTTTTGCGCAAAAAACGGAGCAGCAACCAAAAATTATGGTGGGAATCGTCATCGACCAAATGTGCTACGACTACCTCTACCGCTACCAACACCTCTACACAACTGGTGGCTTCAATCGCCTACTGACAAAAGGCACCAACTGCCGCAACACGCAATACAATTACGTCCCGACCTACACTGCGCCGGGGCATGCTTCTATTTACACGGGTACAACTCCTTCCAATCACGGAATTGTGGGCAATGATTGGTACCTCCGAGACAAACAAAAAACAGTCACGAGCGTTTCCGACGAGCGCTATCAAACGGTGGGTAGCGCAACTGGTGGCCAAGCTGCACCAATGAATTTACTGACCTACACCATTACCGATCAGCTCAAGTTGGCCTCACCAAAGTCTAAGGTGATCTCTATTTCGATCAAGGACCGCAGTGCCATATTACCGGGTGGCCATTTGTCAGACGGCAGCTATTGGTTCGATTACCAATCTGGAGATTTTGTCACGAGTACGTTTTACAAACAAACTTTGCCCATTTGGGTGGAGCGCTTCAACAACAAGTTTGATCCAGCTAAGGATTTGCGAAGTTGGCGTTTGCTCTTGCCAGAAAGCACTTACCTGATGGCTGATGAAAGTCCTTATGAAGTAGTGCTCACCGGCAAAACAAGCGCTACCTTCCCCTATGATTTCCCCGCAATGATTAGCGCAGGTGCAGCAGCGACCTCTTTGTTTACCATTTCGCCTCAGGCCAATGAAGTCCTTACAGATTTTGCCCTCGCTGCCCTCGAACAAGAAAATTTAGGCCAAGATCAGTTCACTGATTTTCTGTGTATTTCTTATTCTACTCCCGATATCGCCGGACATGCTTTTGGTCCTTATTCGCGCGAACTCGAAGATATGTACGCACGCCTCGATCGCGAACTTCAGCGCTTGTTTGCAAGCTTAGAGACCCGCTACGGAAAGGACGGCTTCGTCTTGTTCTTGACGGCTGATCATGCCGTTGTACCCGTGCCTGAAATGTTGGTCAAGATGAAAATGCCAGGCGGATATTTTTTTATGCACGACCGCTTGCAGGTGCTGCGCGACGATTTCATCATGAAATACAACGCCGATTTGCTCGAACACGAAACCAATCAGAATATTTACTTGAATCTGGCTAAAATAGACTCTCTACACCTAGATATCGATGAAGTGGCTGCATTTGCGGCGGCCGAGTTGCGCAAATGGCCTGAGGTCAAGACGGTTTTGACGCGAGAACAATTGCGCTCGGGCTCGGCAAGCACTGATTATTGGGGAGAACTCCTGCGCAATGGGTATGACCCTAGCCGCAGCGGTGAGGTCATTTTCTTACTGCAGCCTGGTTATTTAGCAAAAGACCTCGACGAACCCAAAGCGCATCAAGGAACCTCTCATGGCTCGGCCTTTAATTACGATACCCATGTTCCGCTATTGTGGTACGGCAAAGGCATTCCTGCCGGTTTGGCACTTTACGAACCCATTCAAATCATTGATATTTCTGCCACTTTGGTTCATATGCTGAACCTCCAACGTCCGGGCTCGATGACCGGCAAACCCATTTTACCGCTCTTGCAACCTAAAAAATGACCAACGAAAGCCAATTCTTTGTTTCCCATCTGGGCCAAACCAGTCCATTTCCGTTTTTAATAGAGGTAGAAAGCGCTACTGGTGCTTACATCTACGACAAAAACGGGAAAGCCTATCTGGACATGATTGCCGGGGTGGCGGTTAACAATATCGGTCACCGACATCCGAAGGTAGTGGCAGCCTTGAGCGCGCAACTCGAGAAGCATTTGCACGTGATGGTTTACGGTGAATTTATCCAAGATGCACAGCAGAATTTAGTGCGCCAATTACTCAGCGTTTTGCCGGCTTCTTTAGATGGAGTTTATGTCGTGAATTCAGGGACGGAAGCTATAGAAGCTGCGCTCAAGCTGGCCAAACGCGCAACTGGAAGAACAGAACTCGTGGCCTTCAAAGGCAGTTACCACGGCAGCACCCACGGTGCCATGAGTGTTTCTGCCAACGAGGTCAAGAAAATTGCTTTTCGTCCGTTGCTACCAGATGTCCGGTTTTTGACGCATAATGATTGCGCTGCGCTGGATCAAATTACCACCCGAACAGCCGGAGTGATACTAGAGACCATTCAGGGCGATGCTGGTGTGCGGCGGCCATCGGCCGCCTTCATGCAAGCGCTGCGCGCGCGTTGCACCGAAGTTGGCGCCTTGCTGATCCTCGACGAAATTCAATGCGGAATGGGCCGCGCTGGCAGTATGTTTGCCTTTGAACAATTTGACATCGTACCCGATGTACTTACATTAGGCAAGGCGCTGGGGGGCGGCATGCCAATTGGTGCGCTTGTTGCTGCGCAGCAGCATTTGCAACTTTTTACGCATGCGCCAATGCTTGGGCACATCACCACTTTTGGGGGCCACCCCATGGTGTGTGCGGCGGCGGCGGCAACTGTTGAGGTCTTGAAAAGTGAAATAGACTGGACTGCACTCGAACAGCGCGCTGCTGCTTTTGCAGCTCAAATTGCCGCGCACCCGGCTGTGCGCGCGCACCGCAGGTCGGGCGCAATGTTCGCCTTCGATTTAGCGTCGGCAGATGAAGTAGAAAAAGTAGTGCATTATTGCTTAGAGAAGGGCCTGCTTACGTTTTGGTTTTTATCTCATCCTTACAGCTTTAGGCTCTCTCCACCCCTGAATTTAAGTCAAGAAGATTGGTATTTAGCTGCGAAAGTTATTATTTCGGCATTGGATCGTCTATAAAAGGGATATTCGTGAGCAATCACTTATCTTTGTACTCTAATTGAAATTATGAAGGTTACTGATCACTTGGCTGCCGCCAAAGACACGCTGTTTTCGTTTGAAATCTTGCCCCCACTAAAGGGTAAGAGCATTGCCTCTATTTATGCTGGCATCGATCCGCTCATGGAATTCAAGCCAAAATTCATCAACGTAACCTATCACAGAGAGGAATATGTGTACATCGAGCGCGAGCACGGCTTACTCGAGAAAAAAGCGGTGCGCAAGCGCCCTGGCACGGTTGGTATTTGTGCGGCAATCATGCACAAATACGATGTCGATGCCATTCCTCACCTCATTTGTGGTGGTTTCAGCAAAGAAGAAACTGAAAACGCACTCATTGACCTCCATTTTTTAGGTATAGACAACGTCTTGGCCTTGCGCGGTGATGCCGTCAAGTCTGAAGCAAATTTTAGAGCACATCCCGAAGGACACGCTTACGCTGTAGAGCTCATCAATCAAGTGCAGGGCATGAACAACGGCAACTATTTTACAGAAGGCGAGGGTCAAGACCCTACGCATTTTTGTATTGGTGCTGCCGCTTACCCTGAAAAACACTTTGAGGCCATGAACCTCGAGACCGACCTCCATTACCTCAAAGCCAAAGTAGCTGCCGGTGCAAGTTACCTCGTCACACAAATGTTTTTTGACAATCAAAAATATTTTGACTTTGTGGCGGCATGCAGGGCAGCGGGCATAACCGTTCCGATTATTCCCGGACTAAAGCCCATCAAATCACTTGCCCATATTAGTTTCTTGCCCAAGTTTTTTCATATCGACTACCCAACAGAACTCTCCAAAGAACTGCTTAAATGCAAGAACAATGCGCAAGTAGAGCAACTTGGTATCGAATGGGGGATTGCTCAATCCAAAGCACTCAAGGCGGCTGGTGTACCGTGTATTCATTATTACACGATGTCAAATTCTACTTCTGTTCGGCAAATTGCCACAGAAGTTTTTTAATTTAGCACATGAAGTTTATTTTATTGATCAGTCTTGCTTTGTGTACGCAGTTATTGCGCGCCCAAAATATCAAACTTACCAACGCGGTAGTCATTACCCAATTTGACAAAGAAGAAGATCGCTACGCCATGCAAGCCCTCATGACCGATATGCTCAAGGGCTATCAAATCAAGGCCTTGCCGCTTATGAATGTGCTCAAGCAAGGTGAAGATCCGCAGCATTTGCTCAATGATTCCATTCAAAAAGTATTATTGGAAAAAGGTTTTGATACCTATTTAGTGGTCAATGTGCGTGGCTATGACCGCACTTTTAAGCCCAGCGAAGACACCCAAACATTGGCAGAACTACTCGAAACAACCAGTATTTATCATATCTATCGCGATGAAGCGACGTCGGTTTCATTCGAGTTTTCGATTTATAAGGAAGGCAAACTGATATCAAGACAAGTGTTGCGTTGTGGCAATGTCTCTGACCGAGATTCCGTTCTCAAAAGATTGCGCAAGCGCCTCCCTAAAAAAGTACTTCCTTCCTGGATTGCTTAAAGATCGGAAATACTTTATGATGACCGCTTTAGTTTTCCATGCGGTATTGCTTCTCCATCTCGCGGTCTTCGGGTGTGCTGTACACGCCACATTTGGTAGGCGCCTCAATTAATTTGATCACCTTGAATTGCGCTTGAATTGGCCAGTACGTTGAGCTGAACCAATGCACGTTGGCATTGAATCCTTGCCACGGTGCAAGCGTTACAATCGGAATAGATGCCCCAGGAATCAAAATCCAGGCTTTGTTCAAACGGATACCAATGCCAATTTGATAATTAAATTGGAGTAGGCCTGCGGCCAAATTGGGCTGAAACAATTGAGGGGCTTGGTAGGCCGTAAATTGATTTTGGTATCCAAGTGTGTCTTGACGGATTTGAAAATCGTAGTTCAGACCCAAACTTTGGTCTAAAAAGTGCTTTCGCACCTTGACCACAACTTTTTTCCCGAAGTAGATGAGCGAGTGGGCGCGGATGCTCCCGTATAGATAACCAGTTCGCATTTGTCCTTCACCGGTGCTGGTGCTGTAGATTTCACCCAGCGCATTTTGGTTTTCGAGTAGGGTGGTCTCGAGGCCATTGATTTGGCGGTATCCGATGCCCCAGTCAAAGTAGTCCATGATGCGGCTCTTGCCTAAAGCTTTAATGGGCGTTCCTTTCCATTTTGGAAAATGTGCCAAACCAAATTCAGCATAAAAACCTAATTTGGCTTCAGGGGTAATGGTAAAGTCCCCACGGTCTACTTGATTGACAAAGAGGTCTCCGCGCAGCGGTTGATTCACAAAAGAATAGGTTGGCCCCAAAGAAAATTGGTATCCATGGTTTCTGACCTGAAGGTAGTCATTGCCTTTCTTTTGTGATTTTTCAAAGCCACCTTGGCCCCATAGCAAGGGGGTGCAGAGCAAAAAGAGGAGTGTGCTTCTCATGTTTGAAAATTAAAGGTACTGCATTCATTGAGGATGGCCTGCATCACTTCAGGGCTATCCCAATTTGTTTCGATATCGGGTTGCGCCATAATTTCATCCATGATGCTGCGCTGTTTTTTACCTTGTTCGTAGGCCACAGAATAAGGAATATTGCTAAACGTAACTTGGCTGTACAACGGCAGCCACTTATTTGGATACATTTTGCTGAATTTACCTTCGATTTTTTTGCGCAGCAAGAAAGAGGGGTCTGCAACGAGGTCGCGCATTTCGATGTAGTTGTCTAATGAAAGATCTTGGAGCGCGTCGCCGTTGGGTTTGCGCAGCGGGCTGTATTCGGCCCAAATGGCATCCCAATCGTGGTTGTGCTTGAGCATCAGTTCATTGAGTACGCGGCAATCTTCGAAACCTGCGTTCATGCCCTGTCCATAAAACGGAACAGTAGCATGAGCGGCATCGCCCATGAGGCCAACTTTTCCTGCCGCCCAAGGGTAGCAACGAATGATGGCGAGATTGGAAAGTGGGTGGTCGTCCCATTTGTCGGCGATGTCTGGCATGAGGTCGTGGAAGTCAGGGAAGATGGTCCTGAAAAAGCGATCGACATCGGCCTTGGTATTGAGTTTGTCAAAGGCAAATTCGTGGTGCTCATGCGGCATGAAAAGCGTCAGGGTAAACGAACCATCTTCGTTTGCCAAGGCGATCATCATGAAACGGCCGCGCGGCCAGATATGCAAGGCATTTTTGTCCATGGCATAAACGCCATCAGGAAGAGCAGGTAATAAGATTTCACGGTAACCATCGGCTATATAATTTTGGCTATACTGAAATCGGTTGAGTTTCTGCATAGAGTTGTAGCGCACCGCACTAAAAGCGCCGTCTGCTGCAAAGATCACATCGGCTTTGGCTTCAAAGGTCTCGCTAGTTTGGGTATTGCGCAAATAGGCAATGGCGTTTTGCAAATCGACTCTAAGGCATTCTGTTTGGTAATGAATAGTGGCATTGCCGTGCGTTTCAGCGATATCCATCATGGTAGCATTGACCTTCCCGCGCGATACAGAGTAGATCGCTTGGCCATCTTCACCGTATTGTTGGTAAGTGAGTTTGCCGCTGAGGTCGTGCATCATGCGGCCGTACATTGGAATGGCAATTTTGCGTATTTCGTCGCCAACACCCACAGCATCTAGGGCGGTCCAGCCTCTAACAGAAAGGGCTAGATTGATAGATTTACCAGCGCTGATTTCAGCTTTTCGGATATCGGAACGGCGTTCGTAGATGGTAACGTTGTATCCTGCTTTGGATAAATAAACGGCCCATAATGAACCTACTAATCCTGCGCCGATAATGATGGCCTCTCGTTTTTGTGTCATGTTTTATTGCTCTTTAATCCTTAGATGCTTTAACAACAAAGGTAAGCACTAAGGGTTTTCGAAAAACGTCTATAGTTCCTTTTTTAAAAACTGAATATTTCGTTGTAGTCCATTGAATTTTGTCCTTTTGATGGCGCTTTTGCCAAAAAGCATTCGGAAACTTTCTTCTGAAAGTGCCTCCCATTCTTTGCTCGACAAATTCAGGAATTCCGGATGAGGTTCAAAAGCGGCTTCTTGCTGGATTTTTGAAAAACGATTCCACGGACAAACGTCTTGGCAGATATCGCAACCAAAAGCCCAGTTTTCCATCTTGCCTTTGAATTCACTCGGTAAATCGGCATCTTTTAATTCGATGGTCAGGTAAGAGATGCATTTAGATGCATCGATGAGGTAGGGCGTGGCGAGTGCGTCGGTAGGGCAGGCGTCTGTGCAGCGCGTGCAAGTACCGCAATAATCTTTAATTGGGCCGTCTGGGCTGATTTCTAAATCGACAAAAAGTTCAGCAATAAAGAAAAAGCTGCCGTTTTTTGGATGGATGAGGTTCGTGTTTTTACCCATCCAGCCCAAGCCCGCTTTTTTGGCCCATACTTTATCCATCACAGGAGCGGAGTCTACAAATGCTCTTCCTTGGATCTCACCGATTTTTTCGCGCAAAATAGCTAAGAGCTCCTTGAGTTTGTCTTTGATGACGTAATGGTAATCTTGACCATAAGCATATTTGGCAATTTGCGGCGCAGTCGGATCTTGCTGGGTTTGTTCGGGGTAGTAGTTCAGCAACAAGGAGATGATCGTTTGGGTACCGGGCTCGAGCAAACGCGGGTCTAGGCGCTTGTCAAAATGATTGGCCATGTACGCCATTTTGCCATGGTAATTTTGCTTTAGCCAGTGCTCGAGCCGAGGTGCTTCTTCTTCGAGAAAGCCCGCTTTAGAAAAGCCTACATGGAAAAAACCAAGTGCTTTGGCGGTGTCGGTGATCAGTGTTTTGTACTGGTCGTGTTTCATGTCAGAACAAGCCGCCTTGTGCCCAACCGAGGTCTCTGCCGAGGTGTTTGTAGCTTTTTTCAGTGGCTTTTCGCCCACGCGGGGTGCGCATGAGGAAGCCTTCTTGGATTAAAAATGGCTCATAGACTTCTTCTAGGGTACCGGCGTTTTCACCAATTGCTGTGGCAATTGTACTGAGCCCTACAGGGCCGCCGTTGAATTTGTCGATGAGTACTTTGAGGATGCGCAAGTCCATGTCGTCTAGCCCATTTGAATCTACGTTGAGTGCTTTGAGCGCAATTTCGGTGATATCGTCGTCTATGCGGCCAGAGCCTTTGATTTGTGCAAAATCGCGCACGCGTCTGAGTAGTGCATTGGCAATACGGGGTGTTCCGCGGCTGCGGCTGGCAATTTTGTAGGCGGCGCTTTCTTCGATGCCAATATGCAATAAAGAAGCAGAGCGCTCAACAATGGCCGTAAGTGTTTTGGAGTCGTAGTATTCTAGCCGCGCATTGATGCCAAAACGGGCGCGCAGCGGAGAAGTGAGCAAACCAGAGCGGGTAGTGGCCCCAATGAGCGTAAACGGATTGAGGTTGATTTGAATACTGCGCGCGTTGGCTCCGGAATCGAGCATGATGTCGATGACGTAGTCTTCCATGGCGGAATACAAATATTCTTCAATGACGGGGCTGAGGCGGTGGATTTCATCGATAAATAATACATCTCCCTCGCCCAGGTTGGTGAGCAGGCCTGCGAGGTCGCCGGCTTTGTCAAGGACAGGCCCTGAAGTGACCTTAAAACCAACGCCGAGTTCGTTGGCAATGATATTGGCCAGTGTGGTTTTACCGAGGCCTGGAGGGCCGTGTAGCAAAACGTGGTCGAGCGGTTCTTTTCGAAGCTGGGCAGCACGCACAAAAACTTCTAGATTTTCTACCACGGCAGGCTGCCCTGCAAAATCTTGTAAAGATTTGGGGCGCAAGACCTTGTCAAGTTCTTGTTCGTTTTGGCCAGTTGTTTCTTCTCGGTAGTCGAATGAATCCTCCATGTCTTACAAAAATAACAATTTGTAGGTCGTGGCTTAGCGCCAAATAGCAAGTAATTGCGCAAGGTCGGTAAATTCGAAATCAGCTACAGCCAGACGCGGGTTCGGGAAGTGTGTTTTTTCTGGAATACAACAGACTTTCATTTTGGCGGCAAGGCCAGCAAGTACGCCATTGAACGAATCTTCAATGACCAAGCATTTTTGCACTGGGACGCCTAGTTCTGTTGCTACTTTGATATAAACACCGGGGTGTGGTTTGCCATAGGTTTCAAATTCAGCTGAATAGGTGAAGTCAAAGTAAGTGCGGATTCCGAGGCTATTTAAAACGGTGTCGATGAGTTTTTGGGAGGAAGAGGTTGCCAGCCCAATTTTTTTATGTTGCGCTTGCAAGAAATCGAGCATGGCAATGACGCCAAGCAGTGGTTGTGGGTTTTGCTCTATCAGCGAGATGAGCTTGTCGATGATTTGTGTTTCTACCTGCTCAAGGTCTTGGAGCCCCCAGTTTTCATGGGTATTCCAAAATGCAATGACTTCATCTATGCGAAGGCCAACGGTTTTTTGAAAATCTTGGTGCGTGAGCGTAGATCCGTATTGCCCAAAAACAAATTCCATGGCAATTTTCCAGAGGGGCTCTGAATCGATGAGAACGCCATCCATATCGAAAATGACTGCGTCAAAATCAGCAAGATGTGGTTGTGGTTTATGGTTGCTCATGATAGAAGCGGATGGTTTCAATTTTGCGCTCGCTCATTTTTTCTACAATGAGGCGGTAGTTTCCAAATTGGACTTCATCGCCTTCAGCCGGGAGTCTTTCTAACTGACTAAGGATGAGACCAGCTAAGGTGTCGTAAGACTCAGATTCGCGCAAGTGAAAACCGTATTGTTCATTGAGGTAATCGATGTCGATGCGGGCAGAAAATAAGAATTCTGTGGAGGAGAGCTGTTGTTCGGTAAGGGCTTCTTTGTCGTGCTCATCTTGGATTTCACCAAAAATTTCCTCGATGACATCTTCTAAAGTAATGATGCCTGCCGTGCCACCGTATTCGTCTGTGACTACCGCAAAGTTACCCACTTGATTGGTGAATTTTTCGAGGAGTTCTTTGCCGCTCATGACCGTCGGGACAAAGGAGATCGGTTTTAAAATTTGCTTGATAGAAGCTGGTTTTTTGAATAGATCAAAGGAGTGAATGTAGCCGATGATGTTGTCGATGTCGACGCGGTAAATGATGAGCTTAGACAGGCCTTTTGAAGTCATGAGTGCCTTGGCATCGGCGATGCTGTCTTGGATATCAACAGCAATGATTTCAGGTCTTGGGATCATGCAATCTCGGGCTTTTACCTTTGAAAAGTCTAGGGCATTGCGCAGCAGCAGCATGTCGTTGCCGAGTTCTTCTTCGTCGGTCAAGTTGGCACTGAGTTCGTCTACGTAATTTTCGAGGTCTACCTTGGAGAATACGCGTTGCTGATCTTTTTCAACACCCATAAGCTTCAAAAACCCGGTGCTGATCAGGACTATCATTTGGGTGGGCAAATAAAGTAAAATGTACATGACTAAGAGGGCAAAAAGCCCGAGGTCAAGTGCTTTGTTGGGGTTCAGTTGCACGACCGCTTTGGGTAAAAATTCGGCGGTAATCAGGACGAGTAGGGTGGACAGGATGGTTTGTAAAATCAGTAAGACACCTTGGTCTTGAAAACCAAAAGCTTCTAAAAGCGGGCTAAGTTCGGCACCAGCTGCAATCCCGTATACAACTAATGCAACGTTGTTTCCAAGTAGCAAAAGCGCAATCATGTTGCTCTCTTTGCGGTAGAACAGCGCTAAGATTTTTCCTTGTAAGGTGTTGTTCTTCTTGAGTACTTCTATGCGCAGCCGGTTGGCAGAAATAAAGGCCAATTCCATTGCAGAAAAGAATGCTGAACAAATTAGGGAACAAATGATCAGCACAAAGTTGAGGTCCATGGGGATTATTTTTCTAGGACGTCTTTACCGATATCTTTTCGGTAATAGGCGTCTTCAAAGGAAATTTTCGAAATGGATTCGTAGCTGCGCTCCAAAGCTGCTGCGATATTTTTGCCGTATGAAGTGACTGCCAATACGCGACCACCGTTGGAAACAACAGAAGGCCCGTCTGGAAGTGTGCCCGCATGGAAAACCAAGCTATCCGTAATGCTATTGAGTCCATAGATGGTTTTGCCTTTTTGGTAGTCACCTGGGTAACCGCCAGCAACCATCATGACGGTAGCAGCGCTTTTGTCGTGGAATTGGATGTCGCGTTCAGACAATGTATGCGTGGCAACGCCTTCGAATAGATCGAGGATGTCACTTTTGATTCGGGGCATTACAACTTCAGTTTCTGGATCGCCCATGCGGCAATTGTATTCAATGACATACGGATCGCCTTTGACGCTGATCAGCCCAAAAAATACGAAACCATTGTAGGTGATTTTTTCGGCTTTGAGGCCTTTGATGGTTGGAATCACTACCCGGTTGAGTACTTTGTCCATGAATGCGGCATCGGCAAACGGAACTGGTGAAATAGCGCCCATGCCACCGGTGTTGAGGCCGGTATCACCCTCGCCAATTCTTTTGTAATCTTTTGCTTCTGGGAGTAATTTGAATGATTCGCCGTCGGTGATGGCAAAAACAGAAAGTTCGATGCCCGACAAAAATTGTTCGATGACCACTTTTTCGCTCGCTGCACCAAATTTGGCGCCTACAAGCATTTCTTCGAGTTCGCGCTTGGCTTCATCGAGGTCCTCGATGATCAAAACGCCTTTTCCTGCTGCCAAACCATCGGCTTTCAAAACATAAGGGCCTTTCATGGCATCTAGAAAACGCAAACCTTCGGTGAGTGTTTGGGCATCAAAAGTGCCGTATTTTGCAGTTGGAATGCGGTGGCGAGACATAAAAGCTTTTGCGAAGTCTTTGCTGCCTTCTAGCTGCGCGCCTTCTTTGCTCGGGCCAATGAGGCCTACATTCTTTAATGCGGGGTCTTGCTTGAAAAAATCGTAGATACCCAAAACAAGTGGTTCTTCGGGGCCAACCACCACCATATCGATGGCGTGCTGCAGCACAGCTTGTTTGATGGCTTCAAAATCGTTGAGTTTGAGGTCTAGGTTTTTGCCGTGTTTTTTGGTCCCGGCATTGCCCGGGGCAATAAAGAGTTCATCGAGAATAGAACTTTCGGAGATTTTCACGGCGATGGCGTGTTCTCGTCCGCCGGATACGAGCAAGCGTACTCTCATGAACAATGCGCTAAAATAGATTCAAAAATATGGAGACCGTCAGTGTTGTTGAGGTGTTTGTCTGCAGCGCGCTCCGGGTGAGGCATCATGCCGAAAACGTTTTTGCTGCGGTTGGTAATGCCAGCGATATATTGCAGTGAGCCGTTTGGATTGCTGCTCGCATCTGTGCTTGCATCTGCAGCGCAGTAGGTGAATAAGATTTGGTCATTGGCATGTAAAGAGGCCATAGTAGCTTCGTCTGCATAGAAACGGCCTTCTCCGTGTGCGATTGGAATTTGGTAGGCTTTATTGTGGTCGAGGTCTTTGGTGGGGGCTGCAGACTGACTTACTGGCTTGAGGTAAACGTTTTTGCAAATGAATTTTTGGGTGTCGTTGTGCAACAGCGCACCTTCTAGCAGGCCAGATTCTGTTAAGATTTGAAAGCCATTACAGATGCCCATGACATAACCGCCGTTGTTGGCATGCGCAATTACGGACTCCATAATAGGTGAGAACTTGGCGATTGCACCTGAGCGCAGGTAGTCTCCGTAAGAGAATCCGCCGGGAATGACAATGAAATCTGCTCCCTGGAGGTCGGTGTCTTTGTGCCAGAGCTCGACAACTTCTTGCCCCATTAAATCTTTGAGTACGTAGACCATGTCTTGGTCACAATTGGATCCTGGAAAGGTAACAACACCAAATTTCATTTTCGATTTTTAAGTTGGTTCAAAGTTAGTAAAAGTCTAGGCTCAAATTGTAAAAATGAGAAATTTTAGCAAGGAGAAGCCAAAGAGAATATAGAAAAATAAATGGGAGCTGATGCCCAGACTACTACTCAAAAGGGCATATGAAAAATAAAAGGAAAATGGCAAGACAACCAAACTCAATAAACCAATGTGTGCGGTCAGCAAGAAAGCGGCTGTACCGAGCAGGAGCACAAAAAAAGTAAAGATTGTCAGGATTTGGGTTTGTTTCTTGAGTTTCAAGGATGCTTTGAGTAATCTGGCGCGAAGTCCGAACAAGCTGAAGAAAAGGATTAGACCCAAAACACTTAGGATGATGTAGTCTTGCCAGTTAGGACTGTAGTATTGAATGACGGGAAGTAGGTGGATCTCGTTTAATTGGGACGTGAGGTAGTAATAGCTCAGCAAGCCGCCTAATGGCAGTGAAAAACCAATGGCGATGAGCAGTAGTTCTCTCCAGTAAAAACCCCTCAGGACGATGAACATGATGAGCAATAGGGGGAGGATAAATAAGAAGCTTGGCTCAAAAAAAAGGCTGAGCCCAAAGGCAAAGCTGGCATTAAACGCCGCTTTTTTTGAGTTTTGTTGGGGTTTGACGCCAAAAAAGAGTCCTAAACCAACGATGCAACAGAATTGCGCTACAAAAAGCCAACTCGGTTCTCCCCAAACATGAAAAAAACTGGCAAAAATCAGGTAGTTCAAACTGACAATAAAGGTATTTTTTTCGAGGAACTCACGGCTATTGAATACCCAATTGAGCGCAACGGCATTGAGCAGCAGCATTAAGAAATGAGCCAATAAATGGGCGGTGGGTACTTTTGCGAGGTAGGGAATGAGTTGTTGGACTTGAGGAGCTTGACCAAAAGGCGCGGAGAAACCTAAAAAATAACCAATAGGATACAGGGCCAATAGGACGGGCAACAAAAGTAACACCCCAACGCGGTTGTCTAAAAACAATCTAAGCACCTTCAAAATTAGCACTAAACCACAAGGATAAGCTTCAGTTGTGAATAAGTCACCTCGATTGTTTAAAAAGAAGATAAGTTCTTGTTAAATCACTGCGCTATAGCTTGCATAAAACCTAAAAAACA
>RDZL01000125.1 GCA_004295165.1 Flavobacteriia bacterium | reverse complement strand
GTATTTGCCGTAATGGCCATAGCGGATTTTACTTGACGGATAAACCATGCGCTGAGGCTTCTCGTTGAGCACCTCTTGTTTTGGTTTTTCGTAAGGAGAATCTACATCGAACTCGAAATTTGACATCACAAATAGGTGTGTCCATAGTTTGTGGCGGTAGTCCTCGACGTCGCGCAAGTGCGGATTAAGTTGCCCCATCACTTCGATAATCGCTTTTGCAGCGAGGTTGCGCTCAGTGCGGTTGGTCAGTTCCATGGCATGAGCAATCATGTTTTGAACATTTCGACCATATTCTGGCAAAATAAGCGGACCACGCGTGGTGTTGTATTCCATGTTTATTTTTCTAAGTGTACGCCTAAGGCATTGTCGTAAATGGCTTTGGCCTCGGTAATGAAACCGTAATGTTGTTCGTCTATTTGAAGTTTGCCTTTGGTAACATGCCCTAAAAGCGTCATGTTGACACCAGAAGCAACCATATATTCTACAAACGCTTCCTCTTGCTCTTCGGTAACGGACACAACTGCGCGGCCTTGTCCTTCGCCAAATAAGAAGGCATCCAGACGGATATCGGCATCGGAGACGATATCAAAACCTAAACCTCTAGGCATAGACATCTCGACGAGCGAAACGTAAAGTCCGCCATCGGCGACGTCGTGAACTGCATTGACCAAGCCTTCTGCAATCAAGCCTTTGATCGCTTGGTGCATCTGGAACTCTTTCTCGAGGTCGAAGTATGGAGCAGGCGACGCTTTGACGCCGTGGTAAGTTGCAAGGTATTCAGAGGAGGCGATGTCTTCGGTGTAGTCGCCGATCAAGAAAATGAGGTCTCCTTTTTGCTTGAAGTCTAGGGTCATGATTTTGTCTTTATCAGGGACAATGCCGATCATGCCGATAGTTGGTGTTGGGAAAACGGGCACTTCTTTACCGTTCATGACGGTTTGGTTGTAGAAAGAGACGTTACCGCCAGTAACAGGCGTTTCAAATTTCAAGCAAGCGGCAGACATGCCTTTGATGGCACCTACAAACTGCCAGTAAGATTCTGGATTGTAGGGATTACCGAAGTTGAGGCAGTTGGTGATGGCGCTCGGGTTACCACCAGCACAAGTAATGTTGCGGGCGGCCTCAGAGACGGCGATCATGGTGCCAACTTCTGGATCGGCGTTGACGTAGCGAGAGTTGCAGTCTACGGTCATGGCGAGGGCCTTATTGGTGCCTTTGATATTGACGATACCTGCGTCTGACGGGCGATTGGTAGTCATGTTGCGGGTACCCACCATGGAGTCGTACTGTTCGTAAACCCAGCGTTTAGAGGCAATATTTGGCAAACCGAGCATGGCGTCAGCCACCACTTTGAGGTCTTGGGGCTCGGCAACTTGAGAGATGTCGAATTTTTTGAACTCTTGGTAGTAAGCAGGTTCGCTATATTCTCTTTTGTATTGTGGAGCACCGCCACCCAAAACGAGTGATTCGGCAGGAACGTCGCCAACGAGCTCACCTCCCATATAATAGCGAATGCGGCCGGTGTCGGTGACGTGCCCGATTTCTTCGGCGTGGAGGTCCCACTTATCAAAGATATCTTTGACGATTTGCTCTTTGCCTTTTTGAACCACTACAAGCATGCGCTCTTGAGATTCTGACAATAGGATTTCGTAGGGCAACATGTTTTCTTGACGCGTAGGTACGCGGTCTAGGAAGATTTCCATCCCGACGTTGCCTGCAGCACTCATTTCACAAGTAGAACAGGTAATACCCGCGGCGCCCATGTCTTGCATCCCGACAATGGCGTCGGTCATGGAGAGTTCCATGGTGGCCTCGAGGAGCAATTTTTCCATGAAAGGATCGCCAACCTGAACAGATGGAAGGTCGTTGGCAGATTCTTCAGTGATGTCTTTGGAGGCAAATGCTGCGCCGGCAATGCCGTCTTTACCAGTGGCTGAACCCACAATAAAAACGGGATTACCAGGGCCTTTTGCCGTGGCAGAGATGATTTTTTTGGTATCGATAATGCCCGCAGAGAAAGCATTTACGAGCGGGTTGGTATTGTAAGATTCATCGAAGAAGACTTCGCCTCCGACAATTGGAATACCAAAAGCGTTGCCGTAGTCGCCGATTCCTTTTGTGACACCTTTGACCAACCATTTGGTGCGCGCTTCTTCAATATTGCCAAAACGCAATGAGTTGAGTTGCGCAATGGGGCGTGCACCCATGGTAAAGATGTCGCGGTTGATACCGCCAACTCCTGTTGCTGCGCCTTGATAAGGCTCTAGTGCACTTGGGTGGTTGTGCGATTCAATTTTAAACACAACGCCGTAGCCATCTCCAATATCGGCTAAACCTGCATTTTCTTCACCCGCTTTTACAAGTAGCTTACTTCCATCGCGAGGAAGCGTTTTCAACCATTTGATTGAATTTTTATAGCTGCAATGCTCACTCCACATCACCGA
>RDZL01000124.1 GCA_004295165.1 Flavobacteriia bacterium | reverse complement strand
ATTTTACTGCGCGCCGCACTCCCGACATCGGCAGGAAAGCGCTGAAAGTCTTTGATGACCTCCCACATACTTGTGTTGTAGCGGTTGGCGGCAATGATGATGTTTTCTATGGTTGTTTTGCCAATGCCTCTTTTGGGGTAGTTGATGACCCGTTTGATGGCTTCTTCGTCGTGCGGGTTGGCACTGAGTCTGAAATAGGCGAGGAGGTCTTTGATTTCTTTGCGCTGGTAAAAAGACAAGCCACCGTAGATTTTGTAGGGCATATTGAGTTTGCGCAAGGCTTCCTCAAAGGCACGCGATTGCTTGTTGGTGCGGTAAAGAATGGCAAAATCTTGAAAGCGCGCGCCTTCAGTTGTTTTGCGCTCAAAGATGGCTTGAGAAATGGTCCGACCCTCTTCGTTGTCGGTTAGAGAGCGCTGCACCTTGATTTTGGCACCTTCGTTGTTGTCGGTCCAGACCGTTTTGGTGATTTGGTCTTTGTTCTTTTTGATAATGCTATTCGCTGCCTCAACAATATTTTTGGTGCTGCGGTAGTTTTGCTCTAGCTTATAAAGTACGAAATCAGGGTAGTCTTTTCTAAAGTTGAGGATGTTTTCGATGTTGGCTCCGCGAAAAGAATAAATACTTTGGGCATCGTCTCCGACCACACAGATGTTTTGATAGGCGGCGGCAAGTTTTTTGACGATGAGGTACTGGGCGTAGTTGGTATCCTGGTACTCATCGACTAAAATGTATTGAAACTTTTGTTGGTAGTAGTGCAGTACATCTGGGAAATCGCGCAGCAAGACATTGGTGAAATACAGGAGGTCGTCGAAGTCCATGGCGCCGGCTTTCAGACAGCGATTGGCGTAGGTCTGAAAGATGAGGCCGAGCTCTGGCCTGCGCGATTGTTTGTCTTCGAGTTGGATTTCGGTATTGGCTGCATAGGCCTCTGGTGAAATGAGGTTGTTTTTGGCCGCTGAAATACGCCCAAAGACCATGCTTGGTTTGTAGGTTTTGTCGTCGAGGTTGAGCTCTTTAATGATGCCTTTGATCAGGCTTTTGGAGTCTTGGGTATCGTAGATGGTGAAATTATTCGGAAAGCCAATGCGTTCGGCATTGAAGCGCAAAATTTTTGAAAATACCGAGTGAAAGGTGCCCATCGAAATATTCTTGGCTTCGCCAGCACCCACGATATGGCCAATTCTTTCGGTCATTTCTTTGGCCGCTTTGTTGGTAAAGGTTAGGGCAAGGATGTTGAAGGGGTCTATACCTTGCTCCATCATGTGGGCAATACGGTAAGTGAGGACACGGGTTTTGCCTGAGCCTGCGCCGGCGATCACCATGATGGGCCCAAAAATGTGTTCAACGGCAACCCGCTGACTTTCGTTTAATTCGTCTAGATAGGACATGGAAAAAATGCTGTTTTCAAAAGTACTATTTTAAGTTGCTGTTCATCCATTCAAATTGCAGTATTTTTGCACAAATTTTGGCCTCGAACCGAAACTTACGCAAGCCCTTTACGTATAAACCTTTTTTTGAATCTGCAGCATGAGAACAAAATACATTGACCTGATCGAACAAACTTTTGATTTTCCTCAAAATGAATTCTTTTTGCGCGAAGACCGCTTGTTCTTTCATGGCATTGACCTCATGCGGCTGGTTCACGAACACGGCACGCCACTAAAGTTTCATTACCTGCCGCAAATTTCCAACAACATCCAGCGCGCCAAAGGTTGGTTTAGAGAAGCCATCATGAACCTTGGCTATCAAGGTAACTACTATTATTCGTACTGTACCAAAAGCTCACACTTTGCTTTTGTCCTAGACGAAGTTCTCAAAAACAACGTCCACATTGAAACTTCATCCGCTTTTGACATCGATATCGTCAAGAGCTTGCAAGCAGCTGGAAAACTACAACCCAAAAGCTATGTCATTTGTAATGGTTACAAACCATCTCAATACATTCAAAAAATTGCCGACCTCATCGAAGAAGACGACCTGCGCGTGGTACCTGTAGTGGACAACATCGATGAACTCAAGCAACTCATTAACCTCACGACCAAAGAACTCAACATCGGAATCAGAATTGCTTCTGAGGAAGAGCCGAAGTTTGAATTTTACACCTCGCGTCTGGGTATCCGCTACCGCGAAATCGTTCCTTTTTACAAAGCGATCCTTAAAGAAAATCCACGTGTTCGCGTGAAAATGCTGCACTTTTTCATCAATACGGGTATCAAAGACAACGCTTACTATTGGAGCGAACTCACCCGTTTTATGTTTAAGTACTGCGAAATGAAGAAAATCTGCCCCGACCTCGACTCGATTGACATCGGCGGTGGCATGCCCATTCAGACCTCGCTGCAATTTAACTACGACTACCAAGCAATGATTGACGAAATCATTGAGAACATCCAGTGGATTTGCAATAAGAACAACGTCCCCGTGCCGCACATCTTCACGGAGTTT
>RDZL01000160.1 GCA_004295165.1 Flavobacteriia bacterium | reverse complement strand
ACAATGACTACGTAGCGCCCACACCTAGTAATGAGCTTAATTTGCAATTGCTAAGTAGTTTTTCAAATGGTGCGGCAGGTACCAATTCAGCTGAAATTGTCGCTTTCGACCCTTCTACAGATCGTTTGTATATCGCCAATAGTATTGGTCAAAAAATGGATGTTGTCAACTTTAGTAACCCGGCAACTCCCGTATTGATCACGAGTGTGTCCATGGCAACTTATGGAGGTATCAATTCAATTGTTGCCAAAAATGGTGTGGTAGCAGCTGCGGTAGAAAACATCAATCCACAATTAAACGGTTCGGTTGTTTTCTTTGATCAGAACGGTGTTTTTCAAAACCAAGTTTCGGTTGGGGCAATGCCAGACATGATCACTTTCAATCAAAACAACACGAAACTTCTGACGGCAAACGAAGGGGAACCCAACGCTACTTATTCAGTCGACCCAGAAGGCTCTGTATCTGTAATTGATATTTCTGGTGGAATTGCAGCGCTCACGCAAGCAAACGTAACCACTATTCCCTTAACGCAGTTTAACGGCCAGGAAGTGGCTCTGCGCGCTCAAGGCATTCGTATTTTTACCTCGAGTGCAAGTGTTGCACAAGATTTAGAACCAGAATACATTGCCATATCGTCTGATAACTCGAAAGCGTATGTAACACTTCAAGAAAATAATGCATTGCTCACCATTGACTTGCTCACCAATACCATCGTTTCCCTGACGCCGTTTGGTTATTCGTCGTATGCAGCAGGCAGTAACAATGCGTTAGATGCTTCCGATCAGAGCGGGATGGTATTGATTACCGGGGACCTTCCTATCAAAGGTGCCTATATGCCAGATGCAATGACCTTTAAAACGATTAATGGTCAAGGGTATTTATTTACAGCCAATGAGGGGGATTCTCGTGAATTCGGGTCGGTTGTAGATGCAAACCGCATATCTTCAAGTACTTTTAATTTGCTAGATGCAACTGCATTTCCTGACGCAAGTATTTTGCGTAACAATAAATTCTTAGGTCGCCTTTCGGCACTGAAATATTCAGGCGATACAGATGGTGATGGCGACTACGATGAATTGCACGTTATGAGCGGGCGATCGTTTAGTATTTGGAATCCTGTAACTGGCGCGCAAGTGTTTGACTCTAAGGATTTAATTGAGCAAATCACCGCAAATCATCCAACTTTTGGGGGTCTGTTTAATGCATCTAATTCCATTGGTACTCCTGCCTTGAAAAATCGATCTGACGACAAAGGTCCTGAAGTGGAAGGTATCGCGGTGCATACTTTCAACGGCCATCATTATGTTTTTGCTTCCTTAGAGCGCATTGGTGGTGTCATGATATTCAATATTGACAATCCTGCATCACCTACATATGTAGGCTATGCGAACAACCGCTCGGCTAGTAATCCAAATGGCCCAGATTTAGGTGCAGAAGGTATCATTGTCATTGATGCACAAGATTCACCAAACGGACAACATTTGGTGTTATTGGCAAACGAAGTAAGCTCTACGCTTTCTATTTATCAAATGAATTCATGTGCTGTAGCCTCTGGCGCCGTCATTAGCTCAAATTCGAGTGCTATTTGTGCGGGTCAGAATGCTACCTTGTCAGTTAGCGCTCAACCAAACGTAAGCTATCAGTGGGTTGCGAACGGACAAGCTATCACAGGTGCAAATGGCACAAGTGTAGTTGCTAATACTTCAGGAGCATATAAGGTTGTAGTTCAAAATTCAGCCCTAGGATGTTCTGATACTTCAGCAGTTTTTAACCTTGTCGTGAATCCATTGCCGCAAGTTAATGCCGGTAATGACCAAAACGTTTGTTCTGGAGCAATAGTGACGCTCCAAGCTAGTGGAACTGCAACCAATTACATTTGGAATAATGGGCAAGCAGGAACTCAACTCAGCATTACTACGCAAGGCTTTACAGGAACCAATACGTATACCATTACCGGCATCAACACCGCAACAGGTTGCCAAGCACAAGATGCAGTTCAGCTCACAGTGAATGCCTTGCCGCAAACTACAGCAGGGCCTGACTTGACGCTGTGTTTGGGTGATTCTTTATTACTCAATGCAACCGGCGCAGCTACTTACACTTGGAGTAATGGTGCTGCAAACGGAGCTTATCTCATCCCAAGTTTGGGCACGCTAAGTTTAGTGGTAACTGGAACGAATGCTGCAGCTTGTAGTTCAGTTGATACCGTACTAGTAGTTGTGAATGACCTTCCTGTACTTACGCTTGCGACGCAATTTGAAACTTGTGCCAGTAATTTACCGATATTGATTTCAGCGAGTGCATCAAACGTATCATATGCTTGGTCAACAGGTGCACTTTCGAATGCTATTGAAGTGAGTAACCCAGGTATCATTGATTTAACCGTGACCGATTTGAGCACCGGATGTGAAAACTCAGCAGCCACTCAAATTAATATTTTGCCCTTACCTACAGTGGTTCAAGATACAATTATAGGGGTGTGTTCAGCTAGTTTGCCATATTCAATCTCAGCAAATGCGACAGGTACTGCACTTAGCTATGCTTGGTCCAATGGCCAAACGACTGAATTTTTGACAGGCTCTATAGCTGGTACTTTTGAAATAGAGGTTGTAGATGCCAACGGTTGCCAGAACTCGGGAACATTTGAGGTGAGTATTTTGAACTCTCCGGTGGTCAACGCGGGCCAAGATCAAGTAATTTGTGAGGACCAATTTCCAATTACGCTCGCTGCAAGTGGAAGTGCTCAGTCCATTTCTTGGAATAACGGAAGCAGCTCGGCTCTTCTTTCTATTTCTCAACCAGGTACTTATGTGTTAACAGGAGTAAATAGCAATGGTTGTTCCGCTGTCGATAGCGTAGTGATTACTTCGGATCCATGTGTAGGACTTGAAGATCAGGCTTTTACTTTTGAAATTTACCCGAATCCAACAAATAGTATGCTGCATATTGAATTCGAAGGGTCTTTACTCGACGTAACACTGCGTAACATGGAAGGTAAATTATTGAGCAAAACAAGTGTTCATACAAGTCCAATCACTCTTGACATGACCAATTACCCAAGTGGTATGTATTTACTTCAATTAACTGGTGAAAATCATATGCAAACACAAAGAGTAATCAAACAATAAACCAATATTTATAAAGTGGAAAAGGGGCTCAACGAGTCCCTTTTTTCGTTATCAACAATTTGATTTTGAAAGAACTAAAAAATGTTAATCTAGGCTTAAAATCACGGTTACAAAGCGCAGCGAACTTTACCAAAAAAAACCATGAAGCGCAAAGTTGATTTAGTTGTGATTTCGGATGTGCACCTCGGGACCTATGGGTCGAGAGCAGCCGAGTTGGTGTCTTACCTCAAGAGTATCCATCCGGAAACGTTGGTGCTCAATGGCGATATCATTGATATTTGGCAGTTCAGCAAGCGTTACTTTCCTGCGGCCCACATGGAGGTTCTCAAGACTATCGCCTCGATGCTCACGCATGGCACCAAAGTGTATTACATCACGGGTAACCACGACGAAACCTTGCGCAAATTCAAGGGCTTCAAGATGGGAGATTTTGAAATTCAAAATAAATTGATCTTAGACTTGCCAACGGGTAAAGCTTGGATTTTCCATGGCGATGTGTTCGATACCACCATGAAGCATTCCAAATGGGTGGCCCAACTTGGCGGCAAAGGCTATGATTTACTGATCATGCTCAATACCTGCATGAACTGGATTTCTGAACGCCTGGGTAGAGGTCGCATCTCGCTTTCTCAAAAAGTGAAAGATAGCGTCAAAGGAGTGGTAAAGTACGTCAATAATTTTGAAGAGACAGCGGCAGAGATTGCTTGCTTTTCGAATTACCAATATGTGGTTTGCGGGCATATCCATCAGCCACAAATTCGCAAAATGACTAGCAAAGAAGGTTTGGAGGTACTTTATCTCAATTCAGGTGATTGGGTAGAGAACTCAACGGCTTTGGAATACCACAACCAAGAATGGACACTGTACAAGCACGACCAGAATATCAAGGAAGATGTGCTGCAAATGAAAGAAGAACACCGCGACGCACTTAATTATGAAGTGCTCTTGAAAGAGGTTGTTTCGGAGTTTTACGCCAATTAGCATGCGTGTTTTATATGCCATACAAGGAACGGGCAACGGCCATCTCAGCCGAGCCCATGAAATCGTTCCGCTCTTGCAAAAACATGTGCAGGTAGATACTTTAATTAGCGGTAATCAAGCGCAAATAAAGTCCGAATTCGAGATCAATTATCAACGCACTGGCCTCACGTTTATAAGTGGAAAAAATGGCGACATCAGTATATTGAAGTCCCTGAAAAATACCCACCCAATAGACCTCATTCGAGAAATTAGGGCCTTTCCAATTAAACAATACGATCTTGTGCTCAGCGACTTTGAGCCTGTGTCGGCTTGGTCTGCTTTGCTCAGCGGCGTGCCTTGCATTGAACTGAGCCATCAGGCAGCAGTGGTGCATCCTTTAGCGCCAAAGCCAAAAGAAAAAGCGGCTTTCGGGCGCTATGTGCTGCAGCATTACACGCCATCTAAACACAAATACGGTTTTCATTTCAAGTCTTATGACGAGCGCGTCTTTACGCCGGTTATTCGGCATGAAATCCGAAATGCTCAGCCCTCGGATCAAGGTCATTACACGGTTTATTTGCCAGGTTACCACGACGATGTGTTGATGCATTTTTTGCGTCAATTTGATGTCAAATGGGAAGTATTCTCAAAACATGCGACCTATGCCTATAGGGTAGACAACGTTTTTATTGAGCCCATTAGCCAATTGCGCTTTCAGCAGAGCCTGATCAGTGCTACTGGCGTGTTGTGTGGAGCAGGTTTTGAACTGCCTTCAGAGGCCTTGTATTTAGGCAAGAAAACAATGGTGATCCCGATGAAAGGGCACTACGAACAAACTTGTAATGCTTTGGGGGCTGCAGATGTGGGCGCCACTACCATTCCGGAACTCGACCTTCTTTACCACAGACAAATCAATTATTGGCTGGGTCAGGCACAACAAGGATCAATTTTGTATCCGGACCAAACCGAACAAATCCTCATTGATATACTCAATGCTTTTCAAAAAGAGGGCAGGGCGGCCTACGAACCAGGTGTGGAGTTCGAGACACTCAGACAAAAACTTGGCTTACTCCGTTATTTTTTCTGAAAGCGTTTTGTAATACCCATACAATTCCTGCTGCGCATGAAACGGCGGCAAGTTGCGCTTGGAGTAGGCATTTTTGTAATCGGCAGAAATGCTTCTGGCCTTGACGCTGCCTTTCCATTGGTATTCAAAAATGAGTTCAATTTCTTTTTGAATTTTGGGGTCTTTGACTATTGTACCTACCTCGACGCGCTGGTCTAAGTTGCGCTCCATCCAATCGGCGCTCGAAATGAAATATTCCGGATTGCCGTTGTTGCCAAAGATAAAGAAACGGGTATGTTCTAGGTAGCGATCCACAATGCTAATGGCCGTGATGTTGTCACTCAAGCCTTTCACGCCTGGTTTTAAGCAACAAATACCGCGGATAATGAGCTCAATTTTGACACCAGCTTTACTGGCTGCATAGAGTTTTTCTATCATCTTGACATCCGTCAGGTTATTGAATTTCAGACGGATATGAGCGGTTTTTTTGGCCTTTGCAAACTTGATTTCACGCTCAATGAGGGCGAGTAATTTGCGGCGGGTATTGAAAGGCGAAACGAGCAAGTGACGAAAGGCGTGGCGTTCGAGGTTGTTTTCGAGCATGCCAAACACGCGGCTCACTTCTAAAGAAATTTCTTTGTCTGCGGTGAGGAGTGCTAGATCGGTGTAGATTGTAGCTGTAGATTCATTGAAGTTGCCCGTGCCAATGTAGGTGATGTATTGGGTTTTGGCTTCTGAAACGCGCTTGATCTGCAAAAGTTTGGAGTGTACCTTAAGGTTTTGAAGTCCGTAAATCACGTTCGCGCCGTTGTCTTTGAGGCGGTTGCTCCACCAAAGGTTGTTTTCTTCGTCAAAACGCGCCTGGAGTTCAAAAACGACCGTAACTTGCTTGCCATTAAAGATGCAAGCGAGTAGGGCATTCATGATTTCTGAATTCTTGGCGACACGATAAATATTGATTTTGACATCTTTCACCTTCGGGTCAAGGCTGGCCTCGCGCAGGAGGTCCACAACATGGTCAAACTGCTGAAAAGGAAAGTGCAACAAGACATCGTGCTTGAGAATGGTTGAAATATGACTCTTTCCAGTTCGAAATGCGGGGTGCTGCACAGGTGGTTGCGCTTGAAAACGATAGGCGGCGTGACCGAAGTCAGGGAAGCGCATAAAGTCCTTGAAGTTGTGGTAGCGCCCACCCGGAATGGTGTTGAAGCCTTTTTTAAGCTTGAGTTGTTGTAGTAAAAAAGACAGTAAATCTTCGGGCATGGCAGCATCGTAGACAAAACGTACGGGCAATCCTTTCTTGCGCTGCTTGATGCTTTTTTCAATTTTCTCGAAAAACGACAGCGAGAGGTCGTCATCTAAATCGAGTTCGGCATCGCGGGTAAACTTAAAGTTAAAAGCTTCTGCGCGCTCGGGCTGATATACCGAAAAAATCTCATTGAGGTACAGCCTAATGATGTCGTCGATGAGGATGACATTTGTGTGTGACTCTCGATTGAGGATAAAAAAGCGGCTGTATTCGGTCGGGATCTGAATGAGCGCGTAGCGTATTTTAGCGGCGCTGATCATTTTGACGCCTAAATAAATGGCGTAATCTCGGAGTTTGGGCAGGGGTCTTTTTTTATCGAGCATGATCGGAAAGATCGCATGCTTGAGTTTGTCGTGAAAAAAATCGTCTAGCTCGACAAGTTCTTTATCTGTACAACCCGACTCATCTATAAAGTAGATGCCATCGGTCTTTAAACCAGTTTTGATTTCTTGATACGCGCTTTCAAATAGCTGTTGCTGGCGCAAAACCACTTTTCGAATTTCGACATAGAGTTCCTCTGCAGTGCCTTTATAGCCTTGAATTTTCTCCTGCTTGAAATCCAATACTCTTTTGAGGTTCGCAACGCGCACCCTAAAAAATTCATCGAGGTTGTTGGAGTAAATGCCCAAAAACCGCATGCGCTCAGTAAGCGGAACACTAGGGTCCATGGCCTCTTGCAAGACGCGTTCGTTAAAAGAAAGCCAGCTAAGTTCTCTATTGATCAAGTTCATATTACAAAGAAAGCCTTGCCGAGAGAAACGACAAGGCTTTTTGTATTAAGGAATGGTTAAACTTCGCTTAGAAGGTAAACTTCGCGGTGAAATTAAAGTTGCGGCCAAAACCTGGGAAGCCATATGCGAAAGTGGTACCATCTAAATCGGTAGCATCTGACATGAACTTAACATTAGTGATGTTGAAGCCTTGGATTCCTAAGTTGAGAACGCGGTCACCAAATTTCATTTCATAACCGATGCGTGCATCGAGGTTATAATAGGAAGGGATTTGGTATGCATCTACGCGGTCTTCTGGATCTGTCTTTTTAGATGGATCAAAGTTGGAGTAGAATTTATCGTTGTATACCCATGTTGCACCTACGTACAATCCTTTGGTGATTTGATAACGCGCTTGTAAGCCAAATTGGTTTTGAGGTGCGTCGCCAACATGAACGCCGTCTACATAAGATGTAACTGTAACAGATTGTGTTGGATCAATTTCTGAATAAACAGTAGCGTTAATGTCACCAACCCAACGCCAGTCACCAAGTGATACAAGACCACCAAGTTCAAGACCTTTGATTGGCCGTGTATTGAACTCAACTTCAAGGCCTTTGTGTGTGGCATTTGCTCCAGACATCAAGGCACGAGTGATGGTGCCGTTAGGGCCTGTGATATTGCCTGACAATAAAGATTTGTCTCTCCAATTTGTAAGGTATGCATTGACTTTAACTGCAACTTTTTCGCTGCGGAAGCCATAACCGAGTTCAAATGATTCAGCTTTCTCATTGAGCAAGTTCTGAACAACATCATTAGAGTTGTTGACGAATACAAATGTCCAGAATGGTGCGCGAGAGAAATGACCAGCGTTGAAATAAACGTTGTGGTTGGCATTGATGTTGTAGTTGGCTCCGCCTTTGAACGAGTAACCCATGATATTTACTTTTTCAGACAATTCGCCACGACCCGTTGTGTCGTTGACGTATAACATGCGGTCAACACGTTGGTTTGCAGTGGTGTTAATTGCTCCTGTTACGAAAGCTGAAAGTTTGTCTTTGCTGTATTCAGCTTGTCCGAAAAGACCAGCATATTTGACCAAACCATCGTTGTCGTAAGCTACACGCTGATCTACTGGCGTTACGTGGAATACATTGCCATAGTTGGATGCATATTCATTGACGCCAACCAAACCATTTACTGCGTCATAACGCGCAGATCCACCTAAAAGATCGCGCACTTCTCTAAAGTGCTCACCGCGGTAAGAACGTGCATCTAAGCCCAAAGTAAGGTCGACGTACTGATTCACCTTGTGATTGACAGTAGAAATTAATCCGGTCCAGTAATGGTTGTTGACAGAATTGCGTTGTGCATATTTAACACCTCCACTGGTTGCTTCAGGGTTTGCAACATTGTAGTCGTAAGCCGCTTGAACATCGAGTAAGCCGTCTTCGGTACGCGCATATGCAGAACCTAAGCGACCAGAACCACCACCGTGTCCGATAGAGTAATACAAAGAGGTGCTGATCGTTGTTTTTTCAGATGCCGTCCAGTAATGGTTTAAAGAAAACTGTGGCTTGTGATAGTAATTGACGCGGTCGTTGAATAAAGTACCATCGTTGTAGTAACCGATGTCACCATTGAAGCGGATGTCTAGGGTGTCGTATTGACCTGGCGTAAGTCCAGAGCTGCGCTGGCCATGTGATTGCGGTGCACCAATACCAGTGAGTACCAAACGGTGTTTCTCGTTGAGTTGTTTGGCAAGGGTAAAGAAGTATGAATAGCCATTGATCCAAGTACCATCTACATAAGAATCGCCAGCTGTTTTTGATAAAACGGTCGTTAAGGCAAATCCGTTTTCCATCAAACCTGTAGATGCATAAGCCATCACTTTGTACTGGCCGTAGTCTGTCATGGAAGTGAGTACAGAAGCACCTGCTTTGGCATCGGTTGTTTTGGTAATGATGTTCATGGTTCCACCGACAGAGTTGATGGCCAATTTAGATGCGCCAAGACCTCTTTGAACTTGGATGGTAGAAACTGCATCGCCTAAACCGGCCCAGTTAGACCAATAAACCCAACCGTTTTCCATGTCGTTTACAGGGATACCATTGATGGTTACCGCTACGTTGCGTTGGTCAAAACCGCGGATATTGATGCGAGAATCTCCGACACCTCCACCAGTTTTGGTTGCATAAACACCAGGGGTAAGTTTCAATACCTCAGGTAATTCTGCAGAACCGCCATACAATTCAGAGATTTGCTTTGCGTTAACCGTTGACATCGCTACAGGTGTCTTGCGGTCCTTGCCATAGCTGGAAATCACGCGGACTTCTTTAACACTTTGCTCGCGCGTGGTATCGATATCCATACCAACTTGGGCAAAACTCGGAGCCGCTACCAAGGAAAGCAGCGATCCAATAAGTAATTTTCTTTTCATCATAAAGTAGTTTATTGATTGTGACAAAGTTTATGATGTTTGCTTGAATTCGTTTTAAATGTATGTTATGAAATAGTTTACACACTATTATAAAATAAGGGTATTGCTATTAAAAACTGTTCAACATTTTAAACACACAAGTGCTTCTTTAGAATTGAAACCAAAAGTAGGGGGGATAGGAGCGTAGCAAAAGAAAAAACCCAGTACTCTATTAAGAATACTGGGTTTTATTGTGGGGGTTGACGGGTTCGAACCGCCGACCCTCTGCTTGTAAGGCAGATGCTCTGAACCAGCTGAGCTAAACCCCCTTGTGTTTACGAGTGCAAAGATATGAAATAATTCAATAATCAAAAGAAAAAATCAAGTTTTTTACAATGCTTTTCAAAAAAGGAAGGAAAAAATGAGTTGCAACTAATCCAAAATCTTTTCGTATACTTGGGCTTATGCGCAAAAGCTCAATTGTTTACATATTGTTCTTCGTTGGCCTCAGTGCTTTCTTATTGGGCTGTAATTTTCGTTCTCAACAAGACGAAATGCGCAAAGATTGGGCGCAAATACAGCAAGCCGGCAAACTCACCTTACTTACCGAAAACTCAACGCTTTCCTTTTTTGAATTCAAGGGCAAGCGCATGGGTTTTGAATACGAAATACTCGATACCTTTTGCAAGGCCAATCACCTCAAATTGGAGGTAAAAGTCGTGAATAAACTCGGGGATTTCCAACGCATGCTCCGCAAAGGCGAAGGTGATGTTGTGGCGGCAAATCTCCCTATCGAGTTAGGGCAAGAAAAGCAATTCAATTATTCCATTCCTTATTACCAGACCTATCAAGTATTGGTGCAGCGCAAATCAGACTCCATTATCTCTGAGCCAGCACATTTGGCCAATAGAACGGTGTACGTCCGTAAAAACTCTGCTTACGAAAAACGGCTGGCTGCACTACAAGACGAGATCGGCGACACATTAAGTATCCGCTACCGTTCCAATTCTCCGCTTGCCGAAGATTTAATTGAAGAAGTAGCAAATGGTCGCATTCAGTATACCTTGGCGCATGAAAACCAAGCGCGCACCGTCAAAGACATGCACCCCAATCTTGATATTGCCACCCGCATGTCATTTGAACAGCGCATCGCTTTTGCCCTTAGGCCCAAAAGTAAAATCCTCAAAGAGAAACTCGATGCGTTTTTACAGACTTATATCGCATCGGAAGCCTACACACAGCTTAAAAAGCGCTATTTCGATTACATTGCTTCCACACCCACAGAATTTTACCTCACGCCGAAAGGTGCGCTCTCTCCATTTGATGCGCTCTTCAAAAAGGCTGCACAAACCTATGGCTGGGATTGGAAAGTACTTGCCGCAGTCGCTTTTAAGGAGTCGCGCTTCAATCCGAATGCCCGCGGTTTTGGAGGGGCCTACGGTCTGATGCAGTTCATGCCCAACACAGGACCTCGATTTGGTGTTTTTCCGGAATCAAGTCCAGAAGTCCAAATTAAAGGCGGTATGCGTTATTTGCAGTCCATGAGTAAGCGCTGGGCGAGTATTTCCGACGAGCAAACGCGTTTGCAATTCATTTTGGCTTCTTATAATGCAGGCATGAGTCATATCGAAGATGCGCAGCGTCTAGCGCGTGCAGCGGGTCTCAATCCAAATGCATGGGATGGCAATGTGGCATTAATGGTCAATAAACTTGACGAGCCACAATTTTACCGTTCTGAATTAGTCCGTTGTGGTGCCTACAGAGGGCAAGCTACTTCTTATGTAGCAAAAGTCTTAGCAATTTACGCGCGCTGGAAATAAATGTCAGAGAAGCGCATTATTGTTGTTCAAGGCCCTACTGCATCAGGCAAAACTGCTTTGGCAATTGCCTTGGCTCAACACTTTCAGACCGAGATCATTTCCTTTGATTCACGACAGTTTTATAGCGAACTCTCCATTGGTGTTGCCCGACCTAGCGCAGCAGAATTATCAGTGGTGAAGCAGCACTTGATTGCTTCCCAAAGTATACTTGAGCCACTGAATGCCACCTCTTTTGTTGCTCAGGCCAGACCAATTTTAGATCAACTCCTCGAAGAAAATGGTGCAGCAGTACTGGTTGGAGGCTCTGCTTTATTTGCCGATGCCCTTATTTTGGGTTTGGATCCTTTGCCACACGACCCAGTTGTTCAGGCCAAATGGCAGTATGTTTTTGAGCAAAATGGCCTCGAAGCCTTGCAGTCCTCCCTTCAAAATAAAGATCCCGAATTTTATAAGCAAGTAGACACCATGAACCCAACGAGGCTCATGAGGGCCTTAGAAATCAATGAACTCACCGGGCAATCCAATTTAGCCCTTCGAAAAGGCCCTCGAAAAGACCCATCAAACGTTGTGCGTATTTTTATCAATTGGCCGCGCGCAAGCTTATACAAACGCATCGATGCGCGCGTAGATATCATGATAGCGGACGGGCTTGAGCAAGAGGCGCGGCATTTTTTTCCAGATCAAGCACATTTACAAGCGCTGCAAACTGTTGGCTACCGCGAGTTTTTTGCTCATTTTGAAGGTAATTTGAGTAGGGAGGAGGCAATTGACAAAATCAAGCAGCATACGCGTAATTATGCCAAGCGGCAACTCACATGGCTGGCGCGTTACGAACAAATCATCGCTTTAGATCCGGCCACTGATTCAGATTTATTGGCTACTGCACTTGTTAAAATTGGTTAAAGAAATGTTAAAAAGAAAGAGCGAAGCTTAAATTCAAGCATTTTCGTACTTAAACAGCTGAACACATGAAACATCTATTGCTCGTATTTTCGTTCTTATTTCTCCAACAACTCTCTGCGCAGAAAATTCGCTTAAAAGTTGAAGATCAAAAAGATACCACCGTTTACTTAATCAAGTACTTTGGTTCAAAACTCTTTTATGCCGACACCGCCCAAATGAAAAACGGCGAAGTTATTTTTGACGGTGCCAAGCAAAAGCCGGGTATTGTTGGTTTGTTTTTACCGGGTCAGCGCTATGTTGAATTCGTTTACAACAACGAAGAAATTCAGCTCGAAACCAAAGGACCAGACTTCATGGCCAATATGGTCATCAAAAAATCAGAGGAAAACAAATTGTTCATCCCTTACGTAAAGTTCATCAGTGGCAAAAAAGGAGAAATTGCCAAACTATCTGAGCAGCGCTCCAAACTCAAGCCCGAAGATGCGCAGTACACCACACTCGGCACACAAATCGATGTGCTCAATAAAGAAGTGGAAGTGTATCAAGCCAATTTAGTGGCGGCCAATCCAGGAAAGCTCGTGTCTAAAATTGTCCAAATGTCGACAGAAGTTGTGGTGCCAGAGCCTCCTAAAGATGCGAACGGCAAAATACTCGACTCCAATTTCCGCTACAAATATTACTTTGCCCACTACTGGGACAACGTCGATTTCAAAACCGATGCATTGGTCAACAACCCTATTTTTGCCAACAAACTAGAGTTTTATTTTGGCAAATCCATGATGATCCAACACTGGGACACCATTATCAAGTACGCGTTTGCGTTTTGCGACGCCCTCGATCCAAAATCCCGCATGTACGAATACAGCGTGGGCTGGATTGCTTCTACTTATGGCAAAAGTGAAATCATGGGCATGGACAAAGTCTATTACTATATGCTCAAGCGTTATTTCTGCACCAAAGATGCGAGCGGAAAATCACCAGCGTTTTGGGTGGCAGAAGACAAATTCGAAGACCTCTGTGAAAACCTCGACAACAAAATGAACACCGTCATGGGTATCAAGCCACCAAACCTCATTATGCGCGATACCTCCGATACCAAATGGCTAGACTTCTATAGCCTTACTTCTGAATACACCATTCTCTATTTTTGGGATCCAGAGTGTGGCCATTGCAAAAAAGTAACGCCAAAAATCCAAACCCTTTATGCCGAAAAATGGAAAGCGCGCAACATTGAAGTTTTCGCAGTTGGTAAAGGAGTTGGCAAAGACTTCGAAGCCTGGAAAAAATACATCCGCGAGAGCAAATTAACTTTTATTAATGTAGCCGTTACCAATAGCATTTATGAAATTGCCAAAGCCACACCAGAAAAATTAGTACCGCTCTACCCAGGTGAGAAAGGCAAGCCGACCACCTTGCAGAGTCTCAACTACCAACAGACCTATGATATCTATTCCACGCCAAAAGTCTTCGTTCTTGATAAGGACAAGAAAATCATTGCCAAAAACCTTTCTGTTTCGCAACTAGAAGACATGCTTGACCGACTTCAAAACAAGACAGACGCACCTAAATTATTTCCGCCTGATCCAGAAGAGGATGAGCACATGCAACAAGACTAAATGACGCCAAACTCACTCTTTTCGACCCTTCAAAGTCAACAAAATTGGTTAATTACCACGCACAAAGGTCCTGATGGCGACGCCGTTGGCAGTGTCGTTGCTTGGGCTGCATACGCGCAGCTCTGCGGCAAAAACTACCTGATCGTATTTCCAGATCAGCCGGCAGCTTATCTGTGTCCTTTTCTAGAAGGGTATCAGTGGGAGGTTTTTCAAGCTGATAAAAAATATGAATTTGACCTGCTTTTCGCCCTCGACTACAACGCGCCGAGTAGGGTAGGTCAAGAGATG
>RDZL01000159.1 GCA_004295165.1 Flavobacteriia bacterium | reverse complement strand
CAAGCCCCAGAAAAGGCTGCATGTCGTTTGTGGGCAATGGTTATTTTCATCTCACTACGGGCATTGCCGGCAACGACCGCCTCAATGAAACCTGGCGTTTGGCTTATAGTCCAGAAGCCGACCTCATAGAAAATGAGTTTTTTGAGGTCTATAACTTGCTTCAAGACGCCTCACTGCTCGTGCGCATTCATCCTGTTTTAATTGGCGCAAATTTAAGCGTTCGAGATGTACAGGGTCGGGTCTTGCAAACTTTGCAACTCAGCCAAACCGAACACCTGATTTCTATTGCCGACTTTCCAACAGGCACCTATTTTGTAGAGGTTCAGGGCTATACTAAAAAATGCCTGCGCTGATTAAGGTAGGCTTACTGTGATCAGCTTGCCTTTATAATTGTAGGTAAGTTGCCCTGCTGAAATTTCAAATTCGGCGCCCATCCATACACTTGGCGTTTGGAAAACTTGTTGGGCCACTCCACTATTGAGGTCCACTCGATAAATAACGAAATGAAAATTCGTTGGCGCCAGCACATACAGCGTATTGTTCTCGGGGTCTAGCAGGGGTTCTAAACGCTTTAAACTGTGTATCCCTTTGCTTTTGTACGTGATTTCTTTGGAGCCACAAACAAGTCCATACATCGAAAGTTTGGTGATGCGCTGCGCTTGTGCAGTGACGGCGATCAAGGTATCGGCCCGATGAAAAAGCAGCGGATTGAACGCCGTTGGCGGGCGGTCGGCCACAAAAAGATTTTTGCGGTAATGCTGCTGAATTGAAGAACGGTCAAAACTCGGATTGAGTCCGCGATACAAGAACACGCCTGGGCTCACGCGGTCAAAAGCGTTGGTCATGATATAGGTGCCATCGCTATTTCTTACAGAATTGCTCGAAACCAGCCAAGGGGCAATGCGTATGTTGTCGCTAATGCGGTTCATGTTGAGCCTGATGGTTAAAGGGTCTTGGATCCAATCACCTACCTCATAAAATGCAATATGAACGAATTGATCGGCAGGGAAAAACGTCGGACGGTAAAAAGACTCGTTATTGAAGTCGGCAGGATACTCAGGTAAGGCTTCTGTTCCGTACATCAAATTCATGATCATGAGCGTTTGCTGATCGATGAGCGCACTCAAAGAATAACCATTTGACTGCAAAGACCAAGTCAGCGGCTGGATATTGAGTTGCGCACAGGCCAATGGTAGGTCAGCCCTAAGTATCAAAGCGGAATTATATATTGATTTGTCTAAAGGTTTGAAGTCTTTTAACGAAGACCAAACCAAGCGTTCCTCTAAAACAGGACGCTGTTTTAAAGTGACTTGATCGATAGGTTGTAAAAAGAAGGGGAGTTCTGTTAATTTGTCCTGACTCCACGCCTTTTTATTCGTTGTGGCTGGCGTTTGGATGGTCTTCACGCTAGATGTATCTTTTTTACGTATTACAGGCTGTTTTGTAAATAATACAAGCAATAGTCCAAACAAAACCAAGCCGGACGCCGTCCATAAGCACCACTTTTTGACTTTTTGCTCTAAGCGCACACGGCGCAATTTGCGCTCAAACAGTGGCCAGGTCTCTGTTGCCAGGGCCTCTAATGATTTTGAATTAGTCATGGCTCAGTTGATTTTTAAGAATTTGTTTGGCCGTTTTCAAATGCCAACGGACCGTCTGGACATTCATTTTTAATGCACTAGCAATTTCTTTTGGTTTTTGTTGCTCGTAACAATAGAAGCTGAATACAAAACGCGTCGTTGGACTCAGCTTATCGAGAACTGCCTCGACATTTTGTAGCTCGATTTCTACATCCATTTGGCGATCAAAATCGGGTTCTATTGCAATTTCGTGTTTGGCGTCAAAAGAAAGCCAACGCCATTTATTTTGACGCCGGTATAAATCGATGAGTTCATTCCTTAAGATTACTGCCAACCAAGCTTCCATAGATGTGCCGGGCTTGAATTGCGAAAGGTTTTTGAGCGCTTTGAGTTGGGCGTTATGAACTGCCGTCATTTGGGCAGCCTCTTCGGTAAAAAAGCGACTGGCTTGCAGCATTAATGCTGGAAAGGTACGCAAATACCAATCCTTCACAACTTTTGGATCTTGTGCTTGTAGGCTTTTGAGATACGGGGCGTCGGTTTGCATGCGAATTGGTTGTGTATGCTAACGACTGCAGCCCACAAAATGAGGTGGCTAACTTTGCAGTTTCTGCGCACGTGCATCAAAACGCATCATGAGCAAAACGCATAGTAAGATCGTTGCAAAGACTAAATGCGCGGTTTGAACAAGGCCGGGCATGTCTGCATAGGCCAAGGCTACACCGGTGCTTAGTTCGAGCGCGAGGACATAAAAGGCAACATTGATTCGACCATAATGCCAGACTTTACGGTTTTGCCAAAACAAATAAGTAAGCAAGATCAAAACCAACCAACTGAAGCTGCGGTGGATAAAAAACGGCATGCCAAGTTGCTCAATCCATTCGGCGCGGCTGTAACCCTTTTTAACCAATGCGTCTATGGCCTCGCGCACTTGGGTACCCAAGAACATTTGGTAAAAAGTAATCGCTAAAATGAGCCAACTCAAGAGTTGGAAAGATTTATTTTGTGGAATATCTGTTCTGGTTTGCCGACGCAATTGATGGATAAAATACAACTGTAAACCGATGATGACTAAAGCAAAAAACAAGTGAACGGTGATGGTCCAGGGAACGAGGTTTGTAGCTACTACGATAGAACCGAACCAGGCCTCGAAGCCCATGAGGACTAAATTGAGCCCCGTGAGCAGCAGCCATTTTCTCTTGCGGTAATACAACAACAGCCAGCCAAAACTAACGAGCATGGTATTACCTGCCAAGAAACCAGCAAGCCTATTGATGTATTCGATCCAAGTTTTGCGGGCATTGAAGGCTTCTTCTACGTATACACTTGGGTCATTTTTAATCTTTTGAGCCGTTTGTTCCAACCCAATTTTTTGCAAAAAAGCACAAAATTTTTCTACCTTTTTTTGGCGCTTGATTAAATAGGCCTCTCGGTAATCGGCAGGCAATTCCGTAAGTTCGGTGGGTGGCACCCATTTGCCAAAGCACTTAGGCCAGTCTGGGCAACCCATCCCGCTGCCCGACATCCGGACAAAACTACCTGCAAAAACAACTAAAAAAATGAGGATCAAGACAACCCATTGGAATTTCAAAAAACGACTAGATACTTGCATGCATCAAAATTACGATAAATCGCTTTTCGGTTTTTCTATTTTTTGCACATGTTGTATCTTTGTGCTTTAGATACAATATGGAATTCAACGCCCTTACCGCGATCTCCCCTATAGATGGTCGCTACCAATCCAAAACCACTGCCTTACAAGCTTATTTTTCAGAATACGGACTCATCCGCTACCGCGTTTTGGTCGAGGTTGAATACCTCATTGCACTTGTAGACAGCGGCATCTCTAATTTGTCTGACTTTCCGAAAGGGCAATTCCCGGCTTTAAGAGCCATTTACACCAACTTTTCGCAAGCAGACGCACTTTGGATCAAAGAAACAGAGCAAACCACCAACCACGACGTCAAGGCTGTTGAATACTTCCTCAAGGAAAAAATGCAGGGTCTGGGCTTAGGCGCTTACTTAGAGTTCATTCACTTTGGGCTTACTTCCCAAGACATCAACAATACCGCCATTCCCCTTTCTTTAAAAGAAGGCATTGAAGCCGTTTATTTACCTGCACTAGCGGCTGTCCAAGACAAACTTGTGGCCCTTTCCCAAGACTGGAAAGACATCCCAATGCTTGCGCGCACCCACGGCCAACCCGCCTCGCCTACTCGCCTTGGCAAGGAAATCCAAGTATTTGCTGAACGCCTAGACAAACAAGTAGCGCAACTCAAAGCACTTAAATTACCCGCCAAATTTGGTGGCGCAACCGGTAACTTCAATGCACATTTTGTGGCCTATCCGCAGACCAACTGGGTGGCTTTTGGCAATCACTTTGTCAATGACATTCTTGGCCTAGACCGCTCTCAAACCACTACCCAAATTGAGCACTACGACCAACTTGCCGCCATTTTTGACTGCATGAAGCGCATCAACAACATCATCCTCGACCTCGATCGCGATATGTGGACCTACATCTCCATGGACTACTTCAAGCAGCAGATCAAAGCCGGTGAAATTGGTTCGTCGGCTATGCCACATAAAGTCAACCCCATCGATTTCGAAAACTCAGAAGGCAACGTGGGCCTCGCTAACGCACTTTTCGAGCACTTAGCTGCCAAATTGCCAGTTTCTCGCCTCCAGCGCGACCTCACCGACTCCACTGTTTTACGCGTGGTGGGTGTACCGCTTGCACACAGCGTCATCGCTTTTGGAGCCACCCTCAAAGGGCTCGGCAAACTTTTATTGAACACCGACGCCTTAGCTGCAGACCTCGAAAACAACTGGGCCGTAGTAGCAGAAGCCATCCAAACCATTTTGCGTCGCGAAGGATTTGAAAAACCATATGAAGCACTCAAAGGCCTCACCCGCAAAAACGAACGCGTCACCAAAGAAAGCGTGCATACTTTTATCGATGAGCTACCGGTTTCAGACCAACTGAAAGCCGAGCTCAAGCTGATCAGCCCAGACAACTACGTCGGGGTTCAACTTGTAGACTAATGCTGTCGCGCCTGCTCATCGTATTGTTTTGTGCTTGCTCATGCATACTGCAGGCTCAAAAGCTAGATTGGCAATGGGGAGCGCTTCAACGCAGCAAAGGCAACCTTATTAGTGTATTGCCGGCCGACAACCAACAATTCTCTACCATACATGCAAGTAGCCAACTAGGTGGCGGATCTTTTACCCTGACCCAATACGCGCAACTCAACAGCGAAGCGAGTACCAAAATCAAGCCCGTGAGTCCGGAAGGTTTTGGCTATTATCAGCAAACCTTAAGGCTCAAAAATGGGCACGCCGTCTTTATTGCCGACAGAGCTGGCAAGGAGATGAAATTATTCGTCAAGATACTCGATGCGGAGTTTAATGTGGTAGAAGAAAATGAAATACTCGCCTACACCGACACCCGACCAAACGCACAGCCTGAGTTCAACCTGATCCAAGCCCCCAAC
Source organism: Flavobacteriia bacterium (assembly GCA_004295165.1). GTDB lineage: Bacteria > Bacteroidota > Bacteroidia > Flavobacteriales_D > Crocinitomicaceae > UBA952. Next base: position 9,471 of record RDZL01000159.1, on the reverse strand, counting down.
AGATCTTATTTTGTTGCCTATTACCAAATCCCAGGCAAGCGCAACGGAGTAGACACCTACGGCTACCGGCTTTTCAATCAGGACTTAAAAGCTATCAGTGGCGGTGAATACAACCTCCCGTTTGACGCCAACCTCAGCTCTATCGAAGATTACTACCTGACCGACAACGGCGACTTTTTCATCGGCGTGATAGAAATGAGTGCAGTTGAGAACCAAGGTATTCGGCTGCGCAAAGCCTTCAAGAACCTACACGTCTATCAAATCGATCAAAACGGCATCAAAGATTACACTTTTGACCTACAAGGCAAGCGCATCTCCAACTTTGTCATGAACGCACAGCAGGCCTCACAACTCACGTTATTCGGCATTTACAGCAATAGCGAAGCAAACGACAAACAAGACGGCTTTTTCAATGCACAAATCAATCTTTTGGCCGATACCGTGACTGCGCTTGGCTTTATTCCTTTGAGTGTCGAAATCATGCTCAGCGAACACGAAGCAGGAGAACAAATGCGCTTGCAAAAACGCATGGAACGAAAGGGCGAAACGCCACAGCTCTCTCGCTATGAAGTCCGCGATATCTACACACTTCAAGATGGCAGCTACATTGGCTCCATCGAGAAATACTACGTTTATACCAACACCACCTACAACAACCAAACGGGTCAGCGAATGACCACCAATTATTATTACTACAACGATATCGTTGCCTTCTGCATCGATCCGAGTGGTCAGTTGCGTTGGGAGCAGCGGATTCCCAAAATTCAGGTGAGCATCAATGATTACGGCCCTTTTAGCTCCTATGCTAGTTTTATGGACAGCACGTCCTTGAACTTTATTTTCAATGACACAGAAGTCAATTACGAGGAAAACGGGGTGTTCAAAGAGGGCTTAAAAGAGGTGGCCACATTCAGTTTGTCCAAGAATAGAAATGTAGGCGCTTGGGTGCGCATCGATATCCAAACTGGGCAAATGCAGCGTGAGGTCAGCCATGAGCGCGCTACCGAAAACATCTTATTGATTCCGAAAGCTTTTGAGTTTGATCTTAAAAATCAAGGGATCTATACCTACGGTATACTTGGCCCACAAGAAAAATTTGGCTATATTAGACTCCAAACTACTCCTTGATGCGTGCACTGCTCTTCTTTCTGACTCTTTTGCTTTGGTCTTGTTCTGGCGCGCCCAGTAAGCAACCTGCTGCCACCGAACAACTCAGTCAAAGGCCCAACGACGACCACAGCTACGCAAATTTAGATCAAATCAATACCCAACACCTCCACCTAGACCTAGAGGTTGATTTCGCAGCCCAAACCATTTACGGCATTGCCAGACACCAGATGCGCAACCGCGGGGCAGACACCGCCATTTTTGATGTGAAAGGGCTCTTAATTCAAAAAGTGACTTTAGGCCCAAAAGGAGCTGAGAAAGAAACCGACTTCACCATCGGGCCAATGGACAAAGACAGCATTTTTGGACAAGCGCTATTGGTCAATGTAGATGCTAAAACTACCGATGTCAATATTTACTACCAAACTACCGAAGCGTCTGGGGCCTTGGATTGGCTAGACACCACCCTCACGAGTTCTAAAACCAAACCCTTTTTATATACCCAAGGACAAGCCATCCTGACGCGTACCTGGATCCCGATCCAAGATTCGCCCTCTAATCGCATTACCTACAGCGCCGATGTCAAGGTACCAAACGACTTATTGGCCCTCATGAGTGCCAAAAACCCTACAAAACGGAACCAAACCGGGCGCTATCATTTTGAAATGACCAAAGCGATTCCGAGCTACCTTATTGCGCTTGCCGTCGGCGACATCGGCTTCAAAGACCTCGGACAACACTGCGGAATTTATGCCGAAAAGGAACTGCTCCAAGAATGCGCCAAAGAATTCGAAGACTTGCCGCAAATGATGCGCGTCGCCGAAGATTTATACGGTGCCTACCAATGGGGGCGCTACGACGTTTTGGTGCTCCCCTACTCCTTCCCTTTTGGCGGCATGGAAAACCCGATGCTCACCTTTGCCAACCCAACACTACTCACCGGAGACAAAAGCTTGGTCTCTGTGGTTGCGCACGAGTTAGCCCATTCTTGGTCGGGCAATTTAGTAACCAACCATTCTTGGTCAGACCTCTGGCTCAATGAGGGCACCACCGTTTACTTTGAACAACGCATCATGGAAGCCCTTCGCGGCAAAGAGATTGCCGATATCTTAGCGCAAGTAGAGTTTGGCGAGCTCCAACAAACTTTAGCCGAAATGGCTGTCGATAGCAGCTTACAAGACAGCAAATTACACCTAGATTTAGTCAACCGCGACCCCGATATCGCGATGTCTGATATCGCTTACGTAAAAGGAGCTTTTTTCTTTCGCACCTTAGAGCAAGCGGTTGGCAGGGCCAAACTCGATGGCTTCCTCAAAAAGTATTTCAAGCACTTTGCGTTTCAAACGATTAGCGCAGATCGGTTCATCGAGTACTTAGAAAGCCAACTCCTGGTCAAAAGCGGAACCGATTTCAATTACCGTCAATGGATTTATGAGCCAGGATTGCCTCCAAATTGCGCGGCAATTGTAGCGCCTAGACTCGATCAAATCAAAGCATTTGCAAAAGCATTTAATGCGGGCAAAAACCCTTTCAAACCAGTTGTTGAATACAAATGGATCCGTAAGAACGGAAAGCGTAAAAAAATCAAACAGCGCATTGAGGTGCAATACAACGCCTACCTTATCCAAGAATGGCAATTGTTTATACGTGCCTTGGCTCCTCAAACCAAACCTGCACGCCTCAGACAGCTCGATAAACAATTCCATTTTGCACAGACGCAAAACAGTGAAATATTGTGTGATTGGTTTGTGCTCGCAGCGCAATCCGACTACATTTTTGAAATCGAGCCCCAATTAAAAGCATTTTTGAATAAAATTGGACGCCGCAAGTTTGTTTTACCTATTTACCAGGCACTTGCAGAAAGTAAGAAAGGGCTGAAACTAGGGCAAGCCATATTTCAAGAAGCCAAAACACATTACCACAGCGTGACCCGCAATTCAGCCTGGAAGGTACTCTACAAAAAAGATTAATTTCCGAATTCAGACAAGAACTTGATGCGCACTAAACGCAGTTCTTCTTCGGTATAAAGGCCATCAAATTCGTGGTAAGCCGTAATGAGGTCATCGGATTCTGCACTCATGAAATAATCGATGATTTCGGTTTGGTTATCGGCGTCTAGCACCTCATTGAGGTAATAAGCGATATTGAGTTTAGTCCCTGAGTTCACTACTGTTTCGAGTTCCTCGAGCAAGGCTTCAAAAGACTTTCCTTGAGATTTAGCGATGTCCTCTAAAGGGAGCTTTCGGTCGATATTTTGGATAAGCTGCACTTTTGCACCCGATTTATTGATCAAGGACTTGACCACATAATCTTGCGGACGCTCTATTTGATGTGCATCGACATGCGCTGAAATGTGCGCAATAAATGGCGCGCCGTAGCGCTGTGCTTTGCCGGCACCTACGCCTTGAATGGCTGTGAGTTCAGTGAGGTCTATGGGATACTGCAAGCACATATCGCGCAAGGAAGGCTCTTGGAAAACTACGAATGGTGGTACACCAGCTTGCTTGGCTACTTTGCGACGGAGCTCTAGGAGTTGCGCATACAGCACCTCATCGAAGGCCGCGCCTTTTTGATTGAGAATGATGTCGTCGTCATCGGTGTTGGAGAAATCATGCTGCTTGAATAACATGAAGCTGTCTGGCGCGGCTAAAAATGCGGTTCCTTTTGGCGTCAGTTTAAGTGTACCAAAGGTTTCGACATCTTTATAGAGATAGCCGCCTACAACAGCTTGTCTGATGACGGCATTCCAGAAGTGTTCGTCGTGGTCTTTGCCTACAGCAAACAATGGCAATTGGTCGTGTTTGTAGGCTTTGATATCTGCATTGACGTGTCCAGACAAGAATGCACAGTAATGCTTAGATTTTTGAGTTTGATCGAGCGCCACGACACTTTGCAATAAGTAATTGAGGTAGAGCCCACCCTCCATGCGCTCTTGTGGACGCTTACAGTTGTCGCACTTTTCGTGGCAGTTTTCATGACTGAATTCTTCGCCAAAATAATGCAAAATGAATTTGCGGCGACAAACGGAGGTCTCGGCATAAGAGACGATTTCATGCAATAACTGGCGGCCGATTTCTTGTTCGGTGACGGCTTTGCCTTGCAGGAATTTTTCGAGTTTCTCGATGTCTTTGTAGCTGTAAAAAGCAACACACTCACCTATGCCGCCGTCACGACCCGCACGCCCGGTTTCTTGGTAGTAACTTTCGATGGATTTGGGGATGTCGTGGTGAATGACATAACGAACATCTGGCTTATCGATCCCCATTCCGAATGCAATGGTAGCGACAATCACCTCTACTTCTTCCATGAGGAAGGCATCTTGGTGACGAGCCCTGGAGCTCGCATCCAGGCCAGCGTGGTATGGAAGCGCATTGATGCCATTGACCTGCAACAGCTCAGCAATTTCTTCTACTTTTTTGCGGCTCAGGCAGTAAATGATGCCACTTTGGCCTTCGTGCTGCTTGATGTAACGGATAATTTGTTTCTCGACTTCGCGTTTGGGGCGAATTTCGTAATAGAGGTTGTCTCGGTTGAACGAAGACTTAAAGACATCTGCGTCCAGCATGTTGAGGTTCTTTTGGATGTCGTGCTGGACTTTTGGGGTGGCCGTTGCAGTAAGTGCAATGATCGGAACCGATGAGATTTTTTCAAAAATTTCGCGCAAGCGGCGGTACTCAGGCCTGAAATCATGGCCCCACTCCGAAATGCAATGCGCTTCATCAATGGCAAAAAAGGAGATCGGGACAGCGGCCAAAAAATCGATGTTTTCTTGTTTAGTCAAAGACTCTGGTGCTACGTAGAGCATTTTGGTCTGGCCGCTCAAGACATCGGACTTTACTTGAGCGATTTCTGCTTTGCTGAGCGAAGAATTCAAGAAATGCGCTACCTGACCTGTTTGAGAAAAACCGCGAACGGCATCTACTTGGTTTTTCATGAGCGCAATGAGCGGCGACACAATAATGGAGGTGCCGGGTAAAATCAAGGAAGGTAATTGGTAGCATAAAGACTTACCGCCACCAGTTGGCATCAACACAAAGGTGTTGCGGCCTGCCAATACATTTTCAATAATTTGCTTTTGGGCGCCTTTGAATTGATCGTAACCGAAATGGTTCTTAAGCGCGTCTTTGAGTTGGTATGTTGGCGTAATGAGCGACATAGGTCTTGTTGAGAAACAACAAGTTTAAAAAGTTGTTCATCTAAAAATAACGTAAAATTCGCACATAGACACTATTTACGCCAAAATTAGGCGTTAAAAGCGACCACTTCTTTCACTTCGGGCAAATGTTGCTTGAGGAGGTTTTCAATACCGCCTTTAAGAGTAGCTGTCGAGGAAGGGCAACCTGCACAAGATCCCTTGAGCATCACGGTAACTTTTCCGTCTTCAAAACCTAGAAAATCAATGGCGCCGCCGTCGTTGGCAACTGCAGGCCTGACGTATTGATCAAGGAGGTCAATGATGGCGTCGTCTAGCGGAGAAGCTTCAAAGTTGGGTTGAGGAGCACTAGAATTAGAACTCGATTCGCCCGTAGAAACAGCGTCGGGGGCATCGTGCTGTATTTGGCTCGGCATGGCAATTAATACTTCTTTTTCGAAGCTGATCCATTCGCGGATGAACTCGCGGAGCTCCATGGTGATGAAATCCCAGGGAACGTTATCTGTTTTGGCAACGGTAACGAAATTGACCGCAATAAATACTTTGGTCACAAAAGGGAAGTCAAAAAGCGCTTCGGCAAGCGGAGAATAACCTTTGGCAGCTGCTTTGTTTTCGAATTCGACAGAGGCTCCGGTTGGCAATAAATATTTGTTGGCCACAAACTTCATGGTCGAAGGATTGGGCGTCATTTCGCTATAAACAGTAACAGGTATCATGCTTTTTGATTTTGGCTTACAAAAGTAACCAATTCTAAGCCCCTTTGTTTGCTTGATGTGAAATATCCAATAAATCTAAGGCAGATTTGACTGGCGAAAAAACAGCAGAAGGTACTTCTACAAATAGGGTGTTCCAATTGGCCATTGCGCCATTCCACAAACCGGGTTGCTCTACAAAATAGACGCGTTCACCACCTTGATTCTTTTCCACCACAAAATAAGCATTCGGATCTGCAAACTGTTGCAGGGGCAAGGGCTTGTCTGTGAGGTCACAGGGGCTCAAGACCATCAGGACAGGATTAAAGTAAGCGCTTTGAAGCATGAGTTTACTGGCTTCAGGATGGCCGTTTAGTTGGGCTTTTTCGACAATCTGTTTGCTTGCCGCACCATTCATTTCAACGAAAAATGGGCCGCCGCCAGGTTGGCCGTCGTTGCGCACCATTCCGCAAATGCGCAGTGGTCTGTTGAGTAGTGCTTTCCATTCATTTAGGGTAAGCTTATCCAATTGGGTTGGGTCGAGCAATCCAAACGTTTGATTCCAAAGTTTGAAACCCGTTAGGTCTTCGGAGAGCACAAATTGACGCAAGGCATTTCGAACCTCAATTTGCAAGCCCAATAAGAATTCCCAATTGGCATTGCTCGGCTGTCTTTGGCTGAAATGCTGAATGTTGTCGATGTTTTTGACTAAAACATATGGCGACTGAATTGTTTCTAGGTTTTGTAAAAGCGTGCCGTGACCTGCTGGTCTGCGCAATGGATTGCCGTTTGCATCCAACACTAATTCTTGGTGCTGATCGAAAACAAACGCATTTGTATTGATATCTTGACTTGAATAGGTCACCTGATAATTATGACCTGTCAAAGCAGCCAATTCGGTCACGCACTTTTCAAAAGCTTGATGGAAATCTTCTTGAATGGTAAAATGAAAATGAAGGGGGCCTTGTGCTAAGGTTTGAACTTGGCTGAGGTGTTCTTGAAAAGCGTTGAGCACAAATGGCTCGTGGATATGAAAAGAAATCAAGCCTTTGGGCAGCGCGCCAAAGTTGAGGCCTTCGGTACCCATTAACACTTCAATAAAGGCGCTCAAGGTGAGTTCGCCAGCTAGATAGGCTTTTTGAATGTCTTGCGGCAATTGTCGGAAGAGTGCAAAATCTTGCAACCTACTGAAAAAACGCTCAGCTTGCTTGGTGTTTTCTGCATCGGGATACTGCAAGTAATCATAAAGAAACGCGAACATGCGAGACCCTGAACCAGAGGCAGGAATAAAAAAATGCAACGGTTCGGAGAAGTAGCGCGCGACCTGACGAAAACGTTCTTGTTCGGCTTGGGTTATGCTCAGGATGCCATCGCCCAAACGACAAGGGCGCAAAACGGGAAGGGTTTGCTGACCATTTTGAATGGCTTGCCTTTGCGTCTCAATGTGCGTATTTGTTTGGACCGACATCGGTTTCTTTTTTGTTATTTTGTGTTATGTTTCGCTGCATCGAATATACAGCTTTTCTATGGAAAGCCAAAGGCCGTCATGGCACCCACTCGCCTTTTGCCTATTGGTTAGTAGATGTTGTGGGTCGCCTAAAAACCCAAAAGGAAGGATCCTTTGCACAGCAAATCAAATCCAAAAAAACAAGGCAATTTGTTGCCAAGCTGTGTCAAGCGCTTACCGAACATCAGCTATTCGTCTTTGAGCTACCTGATCAAAATAGCTCAAAACCATGCATTTACATCATCGAGCCCGATCTCTTACCCAGCTTTGAACAAGTCTTTCAAAACCAATTCATTCATCCAGCATCCATTTTCATCCTTCTGGAGCCTCACGCCAAAGCAAACCAACATTATTGGCAAAATATTTATGCAGCCAAAACATTTCATTTCACCGCCGATTGTTACTTTTTTGGACTACTGAGTCCGCGTCCGGGGCAAGCTAAAGAACATTTTTACCTAAAATTGAGCTGAACCACCAATATTCTTTAGATTTGTGCGTTGTCTTTTTATGCGCTATTTCTACGCTTTTACGGTTTTACTCGGCCTGTTCTTTTGGAGCGCGCTCAGCTCTTGCAATAAGCAGGTTTTGCTCTCTAAATCTAACCTTGCCTTCTCCACAGACACACTCGTTTTTGACACCGTTTTTACTACCGTTGGCTCCACCACCAAATCATTTAAAATTTACAACCCCGATCAGCGCAGCCTTCAAATCGAAGAAATCGAGCTCATGGGCGGTGCAGCCTCTGTTTATCGCATCAATGTAGATGGCACACCGGGTGTCTTACACAAGGACCTTTTATTAGAAGCCCAGGACTCTTTGTTCGTTTTTGTAGAGGTTACGCTACAGGTCAACAACACCACCAACCCACTGATCATCGAAGATTCCGTGCGCTTTCGGACCAACGGCAAAGACCAATACGTCAAACTAGCCGCTTGGGGCCAAGATGCCTATTTCCACTACTCTAATTTTCAGTTAGATACATTTGATTTCAACGAAGGGGTCTGGCCCAATGACAAACCTCATGTCATTTACGGCGCCGCTGTCGTAGACTCCGCCAAAACCTTGACCATACCGGCAGGCACAAAAGTGCACCTGCACAAAAATTCACTTTTATATGTCTATAAAGGTTCCTTACAAATAGAAGGACAACTCGGCAATGAAGTGATTTTTCAGGGAGACCGCCTCGAGCAAGACTACCAAGATGTGAGTGGGCAATACTACGGCATTTACTTGCATGAAGCATTGCCGAGCAACATCAATTATGCTATTCTGAAAAACGGCACCTCCGGCGTGCATTTATTCAGCGAAGACCCTGCGAACACCAGCTATACATTGAATATCCAAAACACTCAAATTTACAACCAAGCGCGCTATGGCATTTTTATTTTTGCAGGCGCAAAAGTGAAGGCCGAGAACTGCCTGATTTCACAAAATGGCACGCACGCGCTGTTGGTTTTACAGGGCGGAGACTTCAATTTCAATCACTGTAATTTACTCGGTTATGGCGCCTCCACCAACCCTGCAGTAGGGATCAGTAATTATTACAACGACTACAGCCAAAACCAAACATTGGTCTCGAGCATAGAAGAAGGCGTATTTAAAAACTGTGTTATATATGGCAATTTAGATACCGAAATTGCCATGGATACCATCCAAATGGCCGGTGTTCAACTCAATTTTGACTTCGACTATAGTGTGTTTAAATCAGAAACCACCTATACCGATCCTTTTTACGGGAGCCAGTTGTTTTGGAACATGGCGCCATTATTTGTAAATCCGGCCGAAAGAGATTTTAGCTTTACGAGCAATTCTTCCTTGAGTAACAAAGGCATTAGCTCCACTGTTTTCACAGATATTTTAGGTCAAGCCCGCAACAACCCACCGGACATTGGGGCTATCGAAGTTCCTTAAACCAAAAAAAAACGCGAGTAAGAACTCGCGGTTTTTTCATTTAAAATCTAAAACAATTCGGATTTCTAGTATTTAGAAAACCTCAATTATGCGTTTGCGTT
>RDZL01000158.1 GCA_004295165.1 Flavobacteriia bacterium | reverse complement strand
GAGCTGCTTCCTTGCGGATTCGCATAGACGTTATATTCTACATATTTGGCTACAGCAACCGAAATGAGGTAGTAGTCTATTGGGTGGCGGTGTTTCCATTCATAGCGCGTGAAGCCATTGCCCAAAGGCACAACCTGCTCTAAAATTCCATTTGATCCGGCCTTGCAAGTGTCCGGAACCGTAATAGCCACCGCACAAGAATCGGCCTTGTCTGTGAGGCTTTGCTTTACGGCAAACCATTCATAAGCCGAAAAAGGCTCGGACAAAGACCACACAACTTTGTTGCCCCAGCTCGGCGAGCTGCCTGCGGTGAGGCCACTGCCGCCCAACGGATTGGTTTGCGCGGTCGGCGGGTTGCCCGCATACGCGACATCAATCACAAAATTCTCTTGTGCATTTGCCGCAACCGGAACCCGAATTTTATTGGAAACCCTATTGTAATTGACTGTATTGCCATTCACTTTGATTTCACTTACCAACAAGCTTTCAAAGAGCTCGATGAGCGCCGAATCTAAATCAACCAATGCTTTGGCATGAATTTGCACACTCCCCGATAAATAAGTAGAGATGTTATTCATTGTGAGGTCCAAGTTATAAAAGTGGACGTCGTATTTTTCGGTTTCGGCAATTTCTGCAACAGTTAAAGACGCACTTTTAGTCTGCCAACCTTTTGCTGATTTGCGCGCAGCACAACTGCCGGAATGGTCTTGAGAGAAGGCCGTAAAGGAAAATGTGAAGAGAAATAGGAGAATTAGATTTTTCATAACAGAGATTTGAAACGAAATTAAACAATCTTTCGGTAGTTCATTTTAATTTTAGTTACCTTTGATCAATGCGCATTTGTAGCCTGGTTCTTGCTGTATATTTTGGATTGCTGTCTTTGGCACCACAATGGCTAGGTTTGGAGTTTTTCAAGCTGGACGCACTTCTGGAGCACTACGCGCAGTTTCAACAAGAAAAGGAGCAAGATGGCTTTTGGTCTTTTGTACAAGAGCACTACCTGCAGCAAGTCAACGACAACCAACAAGAGCACCGCGAACTTCCCTTCAAGTCTGCTTCATTGAACACAACCGTAACGCTTTTTATGCCCATTGACAGACCTCAGGTCATCTTTGAAGCCTATCATCCTCAACTGATTTCTTCACCAATTGTCACGCCCCCAACTACACTCAGCATCAACGACTTTTTTGAATTCTGGCACCCTCCTCAATTGGTATAGCTTAAGTCCTTTAAGTTTTACTTTTCAATTGAGTTCATATGTTAAATCGCATCATTTTTTGGTCGATTCACAACAAATTAATTGTTGCCGTCTTGACCCTCGCCCTCATCGTTTGGGGCTTATTTTCACTTTCTAAATTACCTATTGATGCCGTTCCGGACATCACTAACAACCAAGTGCAGGTGGTCACAACAGCTGCATCCTCGAGCGCGCTAGACATCGAGCGCTTTGTCACTTTTCCTGTCGAGCAAACCATGGCAACTATTCCCGGCATTGAAGAAATCCGTTCTTTTAGCCGCTTTGGCCTGAGTGTCGTGACCATCGTTTTTACGGAAGAAACCGATATCTATTGGGCGCGTCAGCAGGTACAGGAAAGACTTTCAGAAGCCAAAAACAATATTCCAGCAGGTTTTGGAGAGCCATCTATGGCACCTCTCAGTACGGGTTTGGGTGAAATCTTTCAATATACCTTGCGCGCCAAAAAAGGCTACGCACAGCAATACAGCCCCGCAGATTTGCGCAGCATCCAAGACTGGGTCATTCGCCGCCAGCTATTGGGTGTCAAGGGCGTTGCCGATGTGAGTGGTTTTGGTGGCGAGCTCAAAACCTACGAAATCGCTATTGATCCGTTATTGCTCAAGGCCCATGAAATCACCCTAGACGAAGTCTTTACGGCCGTTTCACAAAACAACGAAAACACGGGCGGTGCTTACATCGAGCGCCACAACATGACTACTTATATCCGTACCGAAGGACTCGTGAGTAGTTTGTCGGATATCGAAAATATCCAAATCAAGCACCCAAGTGCCGAAACGCCCGTGTACATACGCGATATCGCAGCGGTCAAGTACGGTGCACAGGTGCGTTATGGCGCGCTCACCTACAACGCAGAGGGCGAGGCCGTTGGAGGCATTGTCTTGATGCTCAAGGGCGCCAATTCTTCTGAAGTGATTTCACTCGTCAAAGAACGCGTGGCGCAAATTGAGCGCACTTTGCCAGAAGGTGTCGCATTGGAGGTTTACCTAGACCGCACCAATCTGGTCAATCGGGCTATTCATACCGTCAGTACCAACCTCATTGAAGGCGCGCTCATCGTGATTTTTGTTTTGGTGCTTTTATTGGGCAACTTGCGTGCGGGCCTCATTGTGGCTTCCGTGATTCCACTTGCCATGCTCTTTGCAATCTCTCTGATGAATGTCTTTGGGGTTTCGGGTAACCTGATGTCTTTGGGCGCACTAGACTTCGGCCTCATTGTAGACGGCGCGGTAATTATTGTGGAGTCGACACTTCATTTATTGCAACATAGGCGCAGCAAGCAGCTTTCTCAGGTCGAAATGAATCAGGAGGTATACGCGTCCGCTTCCAAATTCAGTAAAAGTGCTGTTTTCGGACAAATTATCATCTTGGTGGTTTATCTTCCTATTTTGGCCCTAGTGGGTATCGAGGGTAAAATGTTCAAACCAATGGCCCAGACCGTTATTTTTGCCATTCTCGGTGCGCTCATCTTGTCGCTGACCTATGTGCCCATGATCTCTTCGTTGGTGCTATCCAAAAAAGTACAGAAAGGGCAAACCTTTTCTGACAAAATTGTCCATTCCATTCAAAAGCGCTACACGCCGCTACTCTCCTTTGTGCTGCGCAAGCAAAAGTTAATCTTGTCGGGTGTAATTGTACTTTTTACAATTGCTGTGCTGCTCTTCAATCAACTTGGTGCCGAATTTATTCCTTCCTTAGACGAAGGAGATTTCGCCGTCGAGACCCGCCTCATGACCGGCTCCGGACTCACCAAAACCATAGAAGCCACCACCAAAGCTTCGCGTATTTTGCTGCAAAAGTTTCCTGAAATCAAGCAGGTGGTAGGTAAAATCGGCACTGCAGAAATCCCGACAGACCCCATGCCCATGGAGGCCTGCGACCTCATGCTGATACTCAAAGATAAAGAAGAGTGGGTGAGTGCCCAAGACAAAGAAGCCCTCGCCGCCAAAATGCAAGCTGTTTTGGACAAAGAGTTGCCAAGTGTTTCTTTTGGTTTTCAGCAACCTATCCAGATGCGCTTCAACGAACTCATGACCGGTGCCAAACAAGATGTAGTGGTCAAGGTGTACGGCGAAGATTTCGATAAGCTGTCTGCCTATGCCAAGCAAATTGGCGGTATTTCTTCCAAAATTTCCGGTGTGCAAGATGTCTATGTGGAGGAGCTTTCAGGCCTGCCACAACTCATTGTGCGCTATGACCGCGATGCGTTGGCGCGCTACCAAGTAAGCATAGAAGAAGTAAACAGAGCGCTCAACCTCGGTTTTGCTGGTCAAATTGCAGGTTTTGTTTTTGAAGGTGAGCGCAAATTTCAGTTGGTAGTCAAGTTGCGCGAGTCCGACCGCAGCCAACTAACCGATATAGAACAGCTTTATGTCAGTAATGCAACCGGTCAGGAAATTCCATTGGCAGAGCTCGCGCGAATCCAAATCGAAAACGGACCCAATCAAATCCAACGAGATGACGCCAAGCGCCGCATTCTAGTAGGCTTCAATGTCCGTGGCCGAGATGTAGAGAGCATCGTCGAAGAACTGCAGCAAAAAATGGATCAACAACTTGAATTTGAAACGGGCTATTTTTCGCAAATTGGAGGCACCTTTGAAAACCTTGTGCATGCCCGCGCGCGCTTGCTCATAGCTGTTCCCATTTCACTTCTGCTGATATTCTTTTTACTGTACCTAACTTTTCAATCGGTCAAGCAAGCAGCGCTCATTTATTCAGCGATACCTTTAGCTTCAATCGGAGGCATTATTGCGCTGTATATGAGAGGCATGCCCTTCTCGATTTCTGCCGGTGTTGGCTTTATCGCACTTTTCGGCGTGGCTGTACTCAATGGGATTGTCCTGATTGCCGAATTCAATTCCCTGAAAAAATCGGGAGCGCCCCTAATGCAAGTTGTTTTGAGGGGTACAGCCAATCGCTTGCGCCCTGTTTTACTCACCGCTACAGTAGCTTCTTTGGGTTTTTTACCCATGGCTCTCTCGCACGGCAGTGGTGCTGAGGTGCAAAAGCCACTGGCTACAGTCGTGATTGGCGGGCTCATTACCGCTACCATCCTCACGCTATTTATTTTGCCGCTCTTGTACGTGCTTTTTGAAAAACCATTTAAGTTGCGCCGCAAAAAGGTGCTTTCGCTATTTGTAGTTTTGGCCTGCGCGAGCAGTGCCTTCTCACAATCTTTACAATATACAGATGCGCAATTGTTTGGTCTTATGCTCGATCAAAATGGTCAAATTAAAGCTGCCGTGCTTGAAGCCCAGCGCCAACAAAGTATCGCAGCAGGCGCAGCCGGATGGCAGCCGTTTTCGGCATCTTTGATGATAGGGCAGTTCAATTCAGCATATCAATACGACAACAATCTTACGCTTGGCCAAACACTTCCTTATAATGGTGCCCTGCGTTTACAAAAAGAAATTGGCAAAGCGACGGGAAGTTTGTCGGAACAAGATTTGGTGTTGCTCAAAAAAGAGTTCAAAAGAACTTTGGACGAACAATTAGAGCAGATTCGACTGCAAAGTGCCTTACTCCTTTTAGCCAAGCAGCAAGATTCCTTGTATCAATTACTCGATCAAAAAATGACGCTGCGCGTTGCGCTTGGAGAAGCGCCAAAAATGGATCAAATGCTCGTGCATTCCAAGGCCATGCGTGCACACGCTACCGTTGCCAAGCAAGCCCAAGATTTACAAAATGCGTGGTCTGCACTTCACGCGCTCTTGGCTTACAAAGGCCCCGATTTCGAACTCGCACAAGCAGATGCAATTGATTTTTTAACGCTGCCAACTTTCAGTGCCCAACTGACGCACCCAAGTTTGTTGCGTTACGATATAGAAGCCAAGCAGTTGCAGCTTCAAAATGAACTCAATAGGGCACAGCAGCTTCCGGCTTTGGGCTTGGCTTACTTTAATCAGTCACTGGTGGGCATTCAAAATAGCAATGGCACAGATCAGTATTTTGGTCCTGGTAAAAGATTTCAGGGCGCTCAGATCCAGACACAAATTCCAATCGATTACAAAGCCTACAAAGCTAGAAACACCGCACTCGAATTGGCCCTTGCGCAAAATGAACTCCGCAAAAATCAGGAAATACTGAATTTACAGACTACCCAAACCAAGCTATTTGTCGAGTTGACCAACCTCATTGCGTCTTACAAAGAGGTTGCAGCACCTATTCAAGCCGAACTGGTCAAGCTACAAGCAGATGCCGCTTTGCAACTCAACAGTGGCCAGATTTCTCTACTAGATTTTATCCAACTACAAGATTACCAATTGGCCTTGCAAGACGAACTCTTGCAATGGCAGCACCAAATCAAATTGTTACACATTTCCTATGAATGGATTAAAAATTAAAATGAACATGAAAACGCAAGTCATCTTAATCGGGGCGCTCATTAGCTTCTTATTTAGCGCCTGTTCTTCTCCAAAAGACGAAGAAACAGCAGCCACAGCACCCAGCACCCAACAATTTAAACTATCTACCCAACAAGTGCAGGCCCTCGGGATTGAGCTCGGTTCACTCAGCGCGCAGCAAATGGGTCTGAGTGTTTTTGCCAATGGCATCATCGATGTTCCGCCGCAAAATAAATCCTACATCGCCATGCCTTTTGGTGGTTACATCAAAGAAATAAAGGTTTTGGATGGCATGTTGGTGCAAAAAGGTCAAGTGTTGTTGGTTGTCGAACATCCAGAAATCATTCAATTGCAGCAAACTTACCTCGAATTGCAAGGTCAAATGGAATTCCTTTCTGCAGACCTCGAGCGCCAAAAACAACTCTATGAAAAAGAGGCGGGTTCAGCTAAAAACTTTCAGCAGGCCAAAAGTGCCTTCATGGTCAACAAAGCTAAGTTGGCGGGTATTACTGTTCAACTCGAAATGGCAAATGTCAATATGGCTGCCCTGCAAAAAGGGACAATTGAACGCACCCAACGGATCCGCTCACCATTTTCTGGTGTCATCACGAAGGTTACGGCCAATGTGGGGGCTTTTGCCGAACCCAAAGACAACCTTTTGGAAATCATCGACCTGAAGCATGCGCATGCCGAACTGACCGTCTATGAAAAGTATTTGTCCTTTTTGCGCAAAGACCAGCTCGTCAAGCTCAAATTTGTAGATGTCAACCAGACGGCAAGTGCAAAAATCTATTTAATTGGCCGTGAAATCAGCAAAGAGCGCACGATTAAAGTTCATTGTCATTTTGATCAACTTCCTGCGGATATCACACCGGGCTCTTACCTGAAAGCCGAAATTATGGCCGACAACCAATTGCAATATACCTTACCTGAAGAGGCCGTAGTGTTGCAAAATGGCAAAAATGTCGTGTTTATTTCAAGTAAGGGCAACTTTTTACCAATCGAAGTCGACTTACTGATGTCGCAAAACGGTCGTGTGGCCTTAACCAGTAAGAAATTAGCCCAACTCAAACAAGCCAAAATCGTCGTTAAGGGGGCCTATGAATTACTGGCGATGCGCAACAAAGAAGTAGAATAATGAAGTGTTTACAAACAAAATCAAACCACATGAAAACCACCAATCTTTTTTTATTTGCCGGCCTATTTCTTGGTCTACTTACCCTGGCTTCTTGTCAAAAATATTTTGCCTGCAACGAAGAAAACATCAGTAGTGCAGGCGCTAACGATTCGCACAATAAAGGCATGAACTGCATGCAATGCCATGTTTCTAGCGGAGAAGGCGAGGGTTGCTTTAATGTAGCCGGAACCATATATCAATCGGATCTTCAGAGCACCGTCAATTCAGGAAAAGTTGAACTTTACACAGGTCCCAACGGAACAGGCACACTCAAGTACACCATCGATATAGACAGCAAAGGCAATTTCTACACAACAGCCAATGTGGCTTATACAGGATTGTATCCGAAAGTAACAGGGCCATCAGGAGCCAGCATTTCAATGGGTTCACCACTTGGTACAGGCGCTTGTAATTCTTGCCATGGCGTCAGCACAGGCAAAATAGGAATTGACTAGTTTCTAGATTTTAAGATCTTTTCAAAAGCTCAGTTTGTATTGGCAAACTGGGCTTTTTTTGCTTCAAATAGTTCGGTGAAAGCAACTTCGTTTTGCGGAGAAATCAGCAGCTCGTCGTATTTATTGTAGCGCAGAACCAGGCACTTCCATGCAGTGCTCATTTTCCAGCCTGCGTACAAGCCATTGGCTGGTTCTAACTTATTAAAAGTGGAATAATAAATTCTCTTTTTTAAACCCATACTTTGGCAAAGTAAATGGTTTTCTAGAAAGGTGTAGTGGGTGCTTTTCGGAATAATCCAGTTCATGAAGATGGTCAAAACCAACCAAATAGAAGCGAGTCCGTAAATTGCGGTATGGTCTCCTTCAATGACATAAAAAAGAACGGAAACAAAAGCATAAATCACGAACACCAATCCGGAAACTGCCCAAAGAAATCCATCGTTTTTGGATTGAAAGCGCATGGTTGCTTACCAAGCAAATAAGGGCTTGCTGCTCATGAGTGCATTCACCTCTTTTTTGACAGCTGCAAGTGTGGCTTCGTCGTTGGCGTTCATGAGCACGCGGTCAATGAGGCTCACAATTTGTGGAATTTCAGTGGTGTTAACGCCTCTAGATGTAATCGCTGGCGTTCCAATGCGGATTCCTGAAGTAACGAACGGCGATTCGGTGTCGTAAGGCACCATGTTTTTATTGACGGTGATATCGGCTTTTACCAATGCATTTTCGGCGTCTTTACCGTTGATGCCTTTGGAGCGCAAATCGATGAGCATGCTGTGGTTGTCTGTGCCGCCCGAAACGATGTTGTAGCCCAATTTGACCATTTCAGCGGCAAAAACTGCTGCGTTGTCGCGAACTTGGGTCATGTATGTTTTAAAAGCAGGGTCTAGCGCTTCGCCGAAAGCAACAGCTTTTGCGGCAATGACGTGCTCGAGTGGCCCGCCTTGAATGCCTGGGAAAACAGCTGCATCTAGCAAGGCACCCATGGATTTGAGATTGCCATTGTTCCAACGCAAGCCAAATGGGTTTTCAAAATTGTGGCGCAGCATAATGATGCCTCCTCTTGGACCGCGCAGTGTTTTGTGGGTGGTGGAGGTCACGATATGGCAGTGCTCTAGTGGATCGTTGAGTAAGCCTGCTGCAATCATGCCGGCAGGGTGGGAGATATCGGCCAAAACCAAAGCGCCAATTTCGTCGGCTACTTTGCGGATGCGGGCGTAATCCCAGTCGCGGGAATAGGCAGAAGCACCACAAATGATCATTTTAGGAAGTTCTCTTTTGGCGGTTTCTTCCATGAGGTCGTAGTCGACCAAACCTGTTTCTTTGTTGACGCCGTAGAAGAATGGCTTGTAAAGTTTACCTGAAAAATTGACAGGTGAGCCGTGAGTGAGGTGCCCACCATGAGAAAGGTCAAAGCCTAAAATTTTGTCGCCTGGTTGCAAACAAGCTAAAAACACCGCTGCATTGGCTTGGGCACCAGAATGCGGCTGCACATTGGCCCAAGTTGCCCCAAAGAGTTGGCATAGTCTGTCGATTGCTAATTGCTCCACTTGATCTACGACCTCGCAGCCGCCATAATAGCGCTTACCCGGTAGGCCTTCTGCGTATTTGTTGGTGAGTACAGAACCCATCGCTTGCATCACTTGCTCGCTCACGAAGTTTTCAGAGGCGATCAATTCGATACCGTGTAATTGGCGTTCTTTTTCGGCTTGGATCAGGTTAAAAATGGTTTGGTCTTTCATGGCGTTAATTTGTTGTTGCAAATATCGGAAGAATGCTAAAATAAGCGTCTAATTTCAAAGAGAGAATGTGTAAAATCTGCGGCTGCTTCATTGAAAATACCTTCTGCAGTCAGTTGATCAAGGCGCACTTGCCCTGATGCGTGTAAAATTTGTTGGTCTTGGCCCACCAAACCGACATGATGTATTTTCCCGTTGGCATTTTTGAAAAACGCTAAATCGAGGGGATGTCGCTCTTCAAACGCAACGAGGTTTCCTAATTCTGCTTGTTGGTAAGCGTCTCTTGGTAAATTAAAGTCGAGCTGACGATAAACATTTTGTACAAAACCAGAGCAGTCGATGCCAAAAATGGATTTTCCTCCCCATAAATAGGGCGTATTGAGAAAACTCATGGCATATTCCCAAGCATCGGTTGTTTTTGTTTGCTGCTCCGTGGTGTAGTTGAAATCACCAATGGAGAATTCGCGCATACTACCGATCCTTGATCCTCCACTCAAGTTTTGAATGCCATAAGGACCATTGATGGTTTGATAATGCTGATTGGAATAAATGCCGGCATCTAGCCATCGACGGAGTTCTTTTTCTGTAAGGGCCAGAACTTGTTTGTGGTCAATGAAACCCTCGTAAGCATCTAAAAAACTGCGGATCTTGAGCCAGGGTTGGCCGTGCGTTAAGATTTCTATAGGTTCTCCAAAGAGCAATTGCGTCACTTGTTGGGCGCTGTCTTTGGGTTCTTCTCTGACGGGGACAACAGATAGCGCGCAAAACGCAAAGCGCTGCTGGGGTTCCAACCATTTGATTTTATCACTCATTGCTCCAAATTTAGCATTTTCAAGGCGATATTTGACTAATTTTAGCGCATGAATAATGGTCGCATACCTCAAATCCTCATCACCAACGACGACGGCATCAGCGCCAAAGGAATTGCAGCGCTCATTGAAGTGGCCAAACCTTTTGGTCAAATACATGTGCTCGCTCCAGACAAACCTCAGTCCGGGATGGGGCATGCCATCACCATTCACGACCCTCTTCGGATCTTTAAAAGTGATTTGTATTCTGGTGTTGAGGCTTATGCCTGTAGCGGTACGCCCGTAGATTGCGTTAAACTCGGTATTTACGAACTGCTTGGTTCCAAACCAGACCTCATTTTGTCGGGCATCAATCACGGCGAAAACTCCTCCACCAACGTGCTTTACTCTGGCACCATGTCTGCTGCCATAGAAGGAGCTATGGAAGGTATTCCTTCATTTGGTTTTTCACTTGCCGATTTCGCTGCCGATGCAGACTTCAGCGCTGCCCAACACTACATCCAAATTTTACTTGCGCAGTTCTTCGAAAAAGGCTTTGAACCTTCTATTTGTCTGAACGTCAACATTCCTAAACGACCACTTTCAGCCATCAAAGGTATTCGGGTTTGCAAGCAAGCACACGCTTATTGGGCCGATCGTTTTGAGAAACGCCAAGACCAATACGGCCGAGATTACTTTTGGCTCACAGGCGAATTCGCCGATCTCGACCAACGCCCCGACACCGACCTCCATGCGCTCAAAGAAGGGTACGTGAGTGTTGTCCCGACACACTTCGACCTCACGGCCTATGCGCACCTCAATCATTTTAAATCTTGGGAACAATGAAAAACAACCTCAATTCATCATTTTTCGTCGGACTTGCGATTGGCGTCTTTTCTCCACTGATCTTATTGCCAGTAATTGTCTTTGTGCTTTCGCAGTCTTATGGTCAAAGTTTCAGTTATTTGTGGCACCAAACACTGCATTTTCAAGAATTCATGAGTCGCTACCTTTCTTTAGGCCTGATCGGTAACTTAGCTTGGTTCTACTTTTTCTTAAACCGCGAGCAGTATTTTCATACCCGCGGCATCATTTTTGGCATGCTGCTGTATGCGCCCTACATGATTTACGTCAATCTCGAGCGCTTTTTTTAAATTGGAAGCTTTGCAGCAAAATCCTTACGTCTATATTGTTTGCGGAGAAGCATCCGGAGATTTACATGCCGCCAATTTAGTGGCTGCCTGGAAAACACTCCAGCCCCAAATAACCTTCAAGGCCTGGGGTGGCGAACGGCTCAGTGCACAAGGCGTTCATCTCGAACAGCACATCAGCGCCATGAGTTTCATGGGTTTTATCGAAGTCGTACAGAATTTAGGCACTATTCGCCGACAATTCAAGCAGCTGCAACAATCTTTATTGGCCCAAAAACCTGATCTTTTGGTTTTGGTAGATTACCCTGGTTTCAACCTGAGAATGGCAAAATGGGCGCACGAACACGGCATTAAAGTATTGTATTATATCTCACCCACTGTTTGGGCCTGGAAACAAAATAGGGTATATACCATCCAAAAGTATGTCACCAAAATGTACTGCATCTTGCCTTTTGAGCCATCTTTTTACGACAAATTTGGCATAGAGGTATCTTATTTTGGCCATCCATTGCAAGACGAAATCAAAAGATACAAGAACACGGAGCGCAGTCCGCTTCAGTTTGATAAACCAATTCTTGCGCTGCTTCCGGGTTCTAGGCGCCAAGAATTAGCGCAAAAACTCCCCTTAATGTTGGCCGCTGCTGCCAAATTTCAAGAGACCCATCAAATTGTGGTGGCATGCGCAAATACCATCCCCAAGTCTGTTTATGAAAGTTATTGCAATGCACACCACGTTTTCTTGAGCAGCACGCACACCTATGATTTACTTTCTCAAGCACAACTCGCCTTAGTGACTTCCGGTACCGCAACGCTGGAAACAGCCTTATTTGGCGTGCCACAAGTTGTGTGTTACAAAGGATCTGCGCTCTCTATTTGGTTGGCCCGAAAATTGGTCAAAATCAAATACATATCCCTCGTCAACTTGATCTTAAATAGAAGTGCGGTTCCCGAACTGATCCAAGAAGAATGTACCATTGAAAACATGCAATTGGCGCTAACGGAACTGTTGCCCGGTCAGCAGCAAAGAGCAGCCCAATTGGCAAGTTACGAACAACTTCAAAATCTATTGAAACAATCAGGTGTCAGTGAACGTATCGCAAATTCAATGAATTCCTATCTTGTCTCGTGAAACTTGTCTATTCACTTTTCTTTTTCTTGTGCTGTTTGGGGTTTTCTTTTGCCCAAAACCTAAGAGTGGGCTTGTATACAGCAACGAGTGTCAAGGAATTTCAATTTGCGATCGGTAGTGGTTCTTACTTACTCACCGCTACCATGCCAGAAGGTAAAATCACAGCGTTACCATTAGCTACCTTAGCGCAAGGGCGTTTCAAATGCAGTGGCAACATGGTTCAGTATTTTCAAGGTGGCGTTTTGCGCTTGCAGGCACCTCAAATCGAATTGCTGCAATTGGCCCACGAAGACTTCTGCAACTGGTCAGTGCCAGCACTTTCTACCAAAACGCGTGCTTATGAAGGTGATTTTGAGTTGCGGGTAAGCAAAGGCAATTTGGCTTTAGTCAATACCGTTCCGATAGAAACCTATTTAGAGGGTGTTGTATCTTGCGAAGGAGGCCCAGGGCATCAAAAAGCATATTACCAAGCCCAGGCAGTGATTTCCAGAACGTACGCACTGCACAACCAAAACCGTCACCAAAAAGAAGGATTTGACTTATGTGACCGCGTCCATTGTCAGGCTTATTTGCACAAACGAACGGGCTCGGCACTCATTGACACCGCTGTCTTTCAGACCCAATCTGTTGTTTTGTTGGCTGCAACAGGTCAGTATTTCCCGACCTTTTTTCATGCGAATTGTGGGGGGCAAACTTGTGAGCCTCAAGATGTCTGGAACGAACAAATTGAAGGCTTGTCTTCTTTTCGAGATACCTTTTGTGTACACACCAAACAAGCCACCTGGGTCAAAAGTGTTCCCTTGCAATCCTGGACTTCCTTTTTGATCAAGCAATATAATTTTCCGCTATCAGACTCATTGAGTTATGCACTTTTACAGGACTTCAAACAGCCTGAAAGATGTGCATTTTACTTGCATCCAGTTTACGGCATACCCATGCGCGATTTACGTGACCAATTCAAATTGAAATCGAGCTTTTTTGATGCGGTTGTAGTGGGTGAAGAAGTAATTCTTTACGGTAAAGGTTTTGGACACGGCGTTGGACTTTGTCAGGAAGGAGCGATGCAAATGGCCAAAAAAGGGTATAGCTATGATCAGATATTGCGCTTTTATTACCCGGGCGCTGTATTGTCTCAAACGCCATATTAGCGGGTTTGATCTTTCAGATTTCTTTTACTTTTTGGTCACCACAAATATTTCTTCGTCGTCTCGTTTGAAGAATTTTTCTGAGCGCGCATAAGCCTCAAGTTCGTTGAGGTGATGCAGGCGGTAAAGTGTTTTTTTGGTTTGCTTGAGTTGCTCGCTCATTTGCGCATCTTGTTGTTCGATTTGAGAAAGCTTTCTTTTTTGGCGCACCAATGTGAAGATATCCCAATCGTCTAAAAAGAGAAAGTAAATGCCAAACACCAAACTGGTGAGGATGTATTTGTTCTTTAACCAACTGGGGATGCGTTGCATAGAGGTGGTTTATTGTTCTGAGAAGCTATTGTACTTTTTTTCGTAAAAAGCAATCCATTCTTTGTCGTACTCGAACCATTTTTCAGCTTTTTTCAGCATTGGTCTTGCATTGACAGTACTGCTGTCTCTTTTCATGAGTGCTTGTGAGCTCAAGATCAGGCCAACGCGCAAGGCATCTTTATCGGCTTGTGTCCAGTTTTCAAAATCTTTGTCGGTGAGGTTCATGAGATTTGGAAGCTCTGTTTTCCAGATCAAGTTGGCTGTTTTGGCATCGCGGTTGTTGTAGCGAATGGCCGCCTCAATGAATTTAATACCCATTGGGTTTCTTGTAATGCTGCTGTACGATTCGCAAGCATCTAAAATTTCAGCAAGTGTTTCGGCAGTTTTGTCTTTGTTTTCATTGCTGTAAACAATCGGATAGCCATCTTCTTCTTCGAGGATATAGCGCACGCCATTGTTGAGCAGCTCTAGCTGAAAGCCGTTGAGCCACATTTTGTGAATGGGCATTTTGAAGACGCCATTTTCGTCGCGCTCAATAGCTGTTGCGCAAGCGGTGATTGCTTCTTCAAAAGGATCTTGGATCATCGGATCTTTGAGGTCTTTGCGGTAAACACCAAATAATCCTTTTGCCAAGAATATGTATGGGGTAGGGTCATTGGCATATTTTTCTTTGACGGTGTAGTCGCCGGCACGCTTCACTAATTTGACGAAGTTCGAATCTGCATGCAGCTGTGTGAGTTCGTCTAGGTTGTTGGTAACCGTGATAAAGTTGTCGTTGTCTACAGAAATATCGAATTCTTCTTCTTCGACTTCACCGTTCTTGAGTGTTTTTTTAACGGAGTAAGTGACATTTAGCGAAACGGAATAATTACCCACACGCTTGAAACTCACTTCGATGATGTCGCTTTTCTCATCTCCTTTGGTGAAGTCCCAGTCTTTGCCTTTGACCCCAGAGATCACCCACTCGGTGCTCACTTTTTTGGTGCCTGCAGGTGTGAACACACTGCGCATCTCAACGGAGGTGTTTCCACCTTTTTCATCGTCGAGTGTAATGACGCGCTTGGATTCTTTTAAGAGGAGTGTCGGCTTTTGAGCCAATAGTGAGCTACTTAAGATCAAACTAAAGAAGGATAGCAAAAAAAGTTTCATTGGTGTTGGTTTTAACATGTCGAATCAAATGAATTCTCCTCGAAATTAATAAAATTTATTGATGGCTCTTGATCAAAAGGTGCAAGATTTCTTGGGCGGCCAATGCAATCTTTGTG
>RDZL01000157.1 GCA_004295165.1 Flavobacteriia bacterium | reverse complement strand
ACAGCATTCATAAAGATAAAAGGCACTCCAATTTCGTAAAGCGGGTAGTTGTAGCCACCGGGCGCTTTGCCCGTTTTGGAATCTAAATCGAGGTGGCCGAGCTCGTCCATGACGCGCAGGCAGTTGCCGAAGTATGGATCAATGCGCTCAAACATTGCAATGGTACCCTGCAACATTTCGTTGCCGTCTTTAAAAGGTTTGAGGGCGGGCTTTCCTTCCGGATCCACATCGAGGTCCCACGGTTTGAATTGTGTTTTGTCGAGTTTTTGGAGTCTTTGTGCTTGAATTTCCTTGACGAGCGGCACGATATGCGTTTTGATGGCCTCGTGAAAAGCAAAACAGTCAGCTTTGGTGTAGTCAAAACGACCCATCGCCACAAATTTGTAGTCGCGGTAGTTTGAAAAACCAGCGTTTGCGGCGAGCTGCTGTCGTTTTTCAATCAAAGAAGTGTAGAGTGCATCTAGCGTGGCGCGGTCTTTTCTGCGCACCTCCGCCATTTTGTCAAAAATGTTCTTGCGCAGTGTTTCGTCTTGTTCTTTGAGCAAGAGTGCTGCCTGTTGCATGGTGAGCGTTTCACCGTTGTGTTCAACGGTTTGCGCTGCGCTAATGGCACCGTATTGTTGTGCTTCTTCGTTTAAGGCGGCTTCTATGGCAATGTTTTCTTCGCGATATAAATCTAGCGCGGTACGCACACTTCTGAAATAGATTTGATGCGCACAGTCGTTGCGTTCCTGCAAAAAGGGTAGGCCAGCTAGTTTTTGGTTGAGTTGGTCTTCTAAGGGTGCAAGTTCGGGCTGAATCTGCGTCACAAAAGCGGTGTAGGCAGCCCTGAGTTCGGTGTCTGCGGTATTGATGCTCATGCGGATGTAACGCCAAGCGAGGTCTTCTTCGAGCACTGCATCGAGTTCGGAGCGGTCCAAAAGCCAACGGTCAAATTCGGCCAGGTTAGTGATTTGACGCTCCAATAATTCTTGAAAATAGGGGGTGAGTACCCCAAAATCGGTGATGGCCAGGTCTTCGGGTAGAAACTGGCGCGCTGCTTTCTGAATTTTCATGTTATTTACCTCTAGAAGAACCGGTCTTGACGGCTGTGGGTTTCTTTGGCGCAGCTGGTTTGGCCGCTTTGGCTGCCGGTGCCGCGCTCGGTGCTTTCTTCTTCGCTGTTTCTGCTTTTGGCGCCTTCACTTCTTTTGCTGCTGCAGCCTCTTCTGTAGCTGCTGCTTCAAAAGACCCGGCCTTCAGCAACAAGTTGAACCACTGAAAAAGTTTGCGCACATCTGAAGGATACACGCGGTCTTGATCCCAGTTTGGTATAAACTGCGCCAATGCAGCTTCTAATTCTTTCATGTCTGCTTTGTGCGACGGTGCCTCAGTAGGATACAACTCAAGCATTTTGGCAAAGATATCGGTCAACTTCACGTCTTCATCATAGGTAAAAACGCTGATGTCATCTAAGGTAGAAATGCGTTCTGTGGCATAGGCCGGAAAACGCTTTTTGTCAATCATCGATTCGACAATAACGCTGTTTTTACTTTGAGCAATGACTTTGAAAAGACCTGGTCTTCCTGAAATGGCAATGATACCGCTGAGTTGCATAGTTTGATTTTCGTTTTAAAAGTCTTCAAAAATAGAAAAATAACGATTACATAGCGCTAGGCCCCTTAATTAATGACAATCTTTTGCCTTGCGATGATCTCGCCATCGGCAATGAGACGAAGATAATATCCTCCTTGTGAAAAGGTAGAAAGATCACTCTGGTAAAATTCCGTTGTAAAATCAGCAGACTCAAAAATAACTTTCCCATCTAAGCTCAACAATTCAAAGTGACGTTTTTGCTGATTGGGATTCGGAAAATACAGATGGATGCTGCTGCTGCTCGGATTCGGGTACACAAAGTTTCTTGCTGAAAATCCGGAAGGTGGTGTTTGGGGCTTTGGAAAGTTGATTTTCCAGAGAATACCGTTGTTCTCTATGACGTAGATGGAATTACCGACTTGAACGGCATCTACTGGAAGATAAAAACCGGAAACAATATTGGAGGTTCGAATTGAATACGCTTGGTTGCTTGGGTCGTAAGAGAACCGCAGCATCACAAGTTCTCTCGACGGATCCACAAACGGACACGCTGAACCCCAAGGCGAAAGTGGCGTGTAGCCTGTACTGTCGCCACCAGGCATAAAACTCAGTACGAATCCGTTGCCGCTGTAGGCACCGCCGATTGCTTTGTCTTTATCAATCACTAAGCCCAATGGGGAGCGGTGCGCGGTAAACGTCCGGACCGGAGCGCCACTTTCGCTCGCTTTTTTGATTTGACCCGTGTTTTCATCCTTGTAATAGTCGGCGGCATCGCCATAATTGGCAATAGGTTCAGTGAAGACTACACCCGCAGGAGCAGATGGAAATTGAGGGTCGGCATCAAAATGCCCTGCTAAAAAAGCCCCATTCGTCGGGTTAATGAGCGGGTCTTGGCTTGCGTCGTAGTTGGGATTTGCGAGCGGATTTGCATTGCCGCCAATGCGCCAAGGAAAGCCATAGTGCTGCCCTTGTTCGATCCAATTGAGTTCTTCGGGGTCGTCGCGTTCGCCAGCGTTATCGATTGCAAAAAGGTGATTTTCTGCATTAAAAGCCATGGAGTAGGCGTTGCGCGTGCCTTCGGCAAACACATAACCGCTGTTCTGCAGCTCGGTTGAGTCGTTGTTCAGATAGATATTCGTGGCAGCTATCGGGATCCTAAAAATTTTGCTCGTGAGTGCTTGCTCGCGCAGACCTGGATACATGCCATCGTTGGTTTCTACCTCGCCAAAAGAAGTCCTGGACCCGCCTGAAAAGTATAAAAATTCCTTTTGAGGATCTGCGGTAATTCCTGTAAAACCATGGTCTCCAGTAGAACTGCTTGTAGGGTAGCCAGAAGTGCTCAGAACGGTGCTCCAAATCCTTGTTCCGTTTGGCTGCAATACGCCTTTCACCACCATGCCAATTCCGGTAGTCGTGTACCAAATATTGCCCGATAAAAACAAGGTGCTGTCCACAAAGCAGAGCCCTTGCACTCTAGGAATGCCATGATCTAGTACTGAAAAGCGGAGCGTGTCTGTTTTTGTATTTTCAAAAACCTCATAAATAGTTCCCCCAGCCGTCGTGTAAAACACATGCTTTGAAATAGGGTCAAAGGCCATCTTTGAAGCCCATGTTTGTGGCTTCAACACCGAATCAACGGTGATGTCTTCAAAAAGGGGATAGACGCGTTGGGCGTTTAAAGCCCCAACAACCAAAAGTTGCATTAAAACGCTAAAGATGAAGTGTAATTTCATGGTTTTAAATTAAGCAATATTTATGAAGAACAACCATAAGATGCACCACCACATACAATTTTGCGCGTAAAAAGTTCAGGGAAATTATTTTTTTTAACACTATCAATCAACTTATTAACATTAAATCCTTACAATATGTGTACCTTTGCACCTAATTTTAAAAAGAATACATGACATTTGAAGAACTGGGATTAAGGCGAGAGGTGCTGAAGTCGTTGACAGAATTGGGTTTTGAAGCACCGACCCCCATCCAGGAACAAGCAATTCCCTATCTATTAGGAGAAGATTGCGATTTTGTCGGTCTGGCGCAGACCGGTACAGGTAAAACGGCCGCATTCGGTTTGCCGTTGATTAATAACATTGATAACGCAGCACGCCTGCCACAAGGGGTCATTATTTGCCCTACACGCGAGCTCTGCCTTCAGATCACCAAAGACCTCAACGTTTTTGCGAAATATCTAGATGGCAATATCACAGCAGTGTACGGCGGGACCGATATCCGTACCCAAATCTCCAACGTTAAAAAAGGAACGTCAATTGTAGTGGCTACACCAGGTCGTTTGGTCGACCTCATCAACCGCAAGGTGGTCCAATTAGGCCAAATTAAATACGTCATTCTAGACGAAGCAGACGAAATGCTCAATATGGGTTTCAAAGAGGACATCGACATGATCCTCGAACAAACACCTATCGACAAAAACGTTTGGTTGTTTTCGGCAACAATGCCAAATGAAGTAGCGCGTATTGCACGCACCTACATGACAGACCCACTCGAGGTGTCTATTGGTCACAAAAACCAAAGCAACGAAAACATTGAGCACATCTATTATTCTGTTAAAGAACGCGACCGCTATGACGCGGTGAAGCGCTTGATAGATTTCAATCCTACTATTTACGGTCTCATTTTCTGCCGTACCAAGAACGAAACCGCAACGGTTGCCATGAAATTGGCCCGAGATGGTTACAACGCAGAGCCGCTCCACGGCGACCTCACCCAAGCCATGCGCGACCGCGTCATGGAGCGTTTCCGTTCTAAAGAATTGCAAATCCTCGTTGCAACTGATGTTGCGGCCCGCGGTTTGGATATCAACAACATTACCCACGTCATCAACTACAACCTTCCAGACGACATCGAAAACTACACACACCGTAGTGGCCGTACAGCACGCGCTGGTAAAAAAGGACAGTCTTTGGTGTTGGTCAATACCCGTGAAAACGTCAAGATCAAAGCCATCGAGCGCCAAATGCGCATGACTTTCACACAAGGGCAAATTCCAAATCCTGCCGAGATCTGCGAGATCCAATTGAAAAAACTCATCGACAACACCATTGCTACAGAAGTCAAAGAAGCTGACATCGCCCCATTCATGGAGCAAATCCTAGATTCTTTCAAAGACCTTAGCAAAGAAGAAGTCATCAAGCGTTTTGTATCGGCTGAGTTCAATCGTTTCATCGATTATTACGAACGTGCAGGCGACCTTAACGCGGCAGCAAGCAAAGATGAGCGCGAGCGTCCAGAACGCAAATCAGATCGTCAGAGCCGTGCCCGCGAAGAAGGCAAAACACGCTTCTTTGTCAATTTAGGTCGTAGAGATGGCCTCAATCCGGGTGCTATGGTGCGCATCATTTGCGATGCCACTGGCCTCAACTCTAAAGCACTAGGCCGTATCGACATCATGACCTCTTTCTCTTTTATTGAGGCAGACGACGAGCACACACAAAAAATCCTGAAGCACGTAGATGGCTATGAATTTGAAGGCCATAAAGTTTCGATCGAAGTAACAGCACCTGGTCAGGGTGGTGGAGACGATCGTGGCGAACGTAAATTTTCAAAAGGTCCGGGTTCTAAAAGAGGACCAGGTTCATTTGGTGGCGGAAAAAAACCGGGCTTTGACAGAAAACCAGGCTTTGAGAAAAAAGGCGGCTTTGAGAAAAAAGGCGGTTTTGACAACAAACGTTCAGGTGGTTTTGACCGTGACCGCAGTTACGGCGCCAAAAAAAATAAATATTAATTCTCCTTACCCATACATTACTTTTTATGGAAATCAGAAATATTGCCATTATTGCCCACGTTGACCACGGTAAAACTACCCTCGTCGATAAAATGATCGAAGCGGGCCAAGTTGTTAACGAGCGCGACCGCATGACCGGCGAACTCATCATGGACAACAACGATCTTGAGCGCGAACGCGGTATCACCATTGTATCTAAAAACGTTTCGGTATCTTACAAAGGCACCAAAATCAACATCATCGACACCCCAGGTCACGCCGACTTCGGTGGTGAAGTAGAGCGCGTGCTCAACATGGCCGATGGCGTTTGCTTGTTGGTAGATGCTTTTGAAGGCCCAATGCCACAAACGCGTTTTGTACTCGGTAAAGCCCTTTCAATGGGGCTGAAGCCTTTGCTCGTGATCAACAAAGTCGACAAAGAAAACTGTACCCCAGAAGAAGTCCACGAAAAAGTATTCGACCTCATGTTCGAGCTCGATGCAACGGAAGAGCAGCTCGATTTTCCAACCATCTATGGTTCTGCTAAAAATGGCTGGATGTCTACAGATTGGAAAGCACCTACAGACAGTATCACGCCTTTGCTCGACCAAATCTTGGCTTATTTCCCACCAAAGAAAATTGAAGAAGGAAACACGCAAATGCTCGTTACTTCCCTCGATTTCTCTTCTTACGTAGGTCGTATTGCAATTGGTCGCCTCACACGTGGTGTCATTAAAGAAAACCAACCCATCATTCTTTCGAAGTCTGATGGCCGTCAAGAAAAACACCGCATCAAAGAAGTCTTTGTTTTCGACGGAATTGAGCGCGCAAAAGTGACCGAAGTTCAACCCGGAGATCTTTGTGCAGTTACCGGCATCGAAGGTTTTGAAATTGGCGACTCGATCTGTGACGCCGAAAATCCTGAGCCACTTCCTACCATCAAAATGGACGAACCTACCATGAGTATGTTATTCTCCATCAACGATTCACCATTCTTTGGTAAAGAAGGAAAGTTCGTGACTTTTCGTCATATTTCTGATCGCCTCAACAAAGAACTCGAGAAAAACCTCGCTTTGCGCGTGAGCGACACCGACAAAGCCGACAAATGGATGGTTTTTGGACGTGGCGTCTTGCACCTTTCAGTCTTGATTGAAACCATGCGTAGAGAAGGTTATGAGCTACAAGTTGGCCAACCGCAAGTTATCATTAAAGAAATCGATGGCGTCAAGTGCGAGCCAGTTGAAGAACTCACAATTGACCTTCCAGAAGAGCACAGCGGAACAGCAGTTGAGGCCGTTACACGCCGCAAAGGTGAAATGACCAACATGGTGCCAAAAGGAGAGCGCATGATTGTCACTTTCCAAATTCCTTCACGCGGTATCATCGGTTTGCGCAATTACCTGCTTACCCAAACTGCAGGTGAGGCCATCATGAACCACCGCTTCTTAGAATACCAGCCTTACAAAGGCGAGATTCCTGGTCGCCAGAACGGTTCCTTGATTTCGTTAGAGCAAGGAACTTCTATTCCTTTCTCTTTGAACAACCTACAAGAACGCGGTAAGTTCTTCGTGGCACCTAACGAAGACATCTACGAAGGTCAGGTTATTGGCGAGAACTCTCGCGCAGGTGATTTGTGTGTGAATGTTACCAAAACCAAAAAACTCACCAACATGCGTGCTTCAGGTTCAGACGACAAAGTGCGTTTGGCTCCGCCTAAAGTATTCAGTTTGGAAGAGTGTTTGGAATACATCCAATCCGATGAATACGTAGAAGTTACCCCTAAAAGCTTGCGCATCCGTAAAATCTTATTGAAAGAAACAGATCGCAAACGTTCGGGTAAATAAAAATAAATTCGCCAATTTTACGTTCACCTAACGATGAAAAAGGCTTTAATCTTGTTGTTTTTAGTGCTTGCGACCCAGTTGCAAGCACAAAAACGCACTTTTTTCTCCCAATCTGAGCTCGGTTTTCACGTAGGCCAGACCTACTACCTCGGCGATCTCAATCCTTATCAACAATTCAAAAATGCTGCATTAGCGGGCGGCCTCATTTACCGTTATAACTTCAACAATCGCCTCACGCTGCGCTGCACTTACCTTTATGGACAAATTGCTGCCGCAGATTCAACTTCTCCTTATCCTTTATTGGTGAACCGAAACCTGAGTTTCAAGTCTACACTTCACGAAGTTGCAACAGGCCTAGAATTTCATTTTGTGCCTTTTCAATTTGGCAGTAGCCGTTATCCGGCAACAGCTTATTTATTGGCGCAAATTGGCGTTTTTCACATGAATCCGCAAACCTACTATAACGGCGCTTGGCAAGCGCTCCAACCACTTGCAACCGAAGGGCAAGGCACAAGTGCGAGTACACAAAAACCCTATAATTTGTATCAGCCATGTGTGCCACTCGGTATGGGACTAAAAGTAAGCCTAGGCAAAATGGCTACTTTAAACCTCGATCTTTCAATCCGCAAAACCTTTACAGATTACCTCGATGACGTCGGTTCTGATTTCTATACAGATCCGCAAATACTTGAAGATGAGGTTTCAGATTTGTCTGCGGCGCTTTCCAATCAAAGCCTAGATGGCAATCGTTTTGGTAAACGCGGCACCAGTAGCACCAAAGATTGGTATGTTTATGCCGGTGCAACCTTTACTTTTCGCCTCGGAAAAGGTGGCGGCTGTTTTTATTAAATCATTTCAACATGTTTCAAAAAATTGTACTTTTCTCCGGTCTTCTATTCTTGGCTTCTTGCCAGTCCGAAGTTTGTGAATGTGCCGATCAATGGCTCGAAATGACCAACGCGCTCAAAGCTGCCGAGGCCAAAGGTCAGCCGATAGACAAACTGCTCAAAAAGTACGAGAAGCCCCTCCAAAAATGTGAAAACATGGATGCCAATAAAACGGTAGCAGAGAAAGAACAAATGCTAGAAGAGCTGCGCTCTTGCGATTCGTACAAAAAAATAGGAAAAGAGTAAGGCCTTAGTTGCTGTTGCTTTTGGCCGCATTCAAGACAAAATTTTCCTTGAAAACTTCCTGATAGCTTTCCCAGTGTTGATAAGCTGAGATGGTTTCGTTGTGCCATAAAAAGCTAAATGCACCGCCGTATTTTTGCACTTCTTGGTAGAGTGTCCTGATGCGTATTTTAGCCTCACTTGGCGCGAGTTTTAGGTATTCCAGTAAGGTGCCGTCCATGTATGCAAACGGATGGATATTCAAGTTCGTGGACTCGTTTTTGAGCAAATCAAACCATTTGAAGCTGCGCGCTGTTCCGGCCCTAAAGCCGGTTTGCTCTGCGTAGCCCATCGTGTAGTCGTGTGTAATACCCACTTTGATGAGGTTGCGGTACGCGTCTGGTAGTCGCAGCAAGAGAAAATGTTGGCGGTTACTGTTCGGGCGATACCCGATAATTTGGGTCAGTCTTTGAATTTCGATTTCTAGCTGCTGTGCATTGAAGGGCGTAAGTGAACTCCCATGGATGCCAATTTCGGCAAAAGCTGCGATTTCTTTGATTTTTTCTTGCTGTGCTAGATTGAGGTGAGATAGGTTTTTGTCGAGCTTGGTGTAATTGCCGAGCAGCCAAAACACTTTGGTGTCTTCATAGTGTTGTGCGAGTGCTGCAATTTGCTCAAAAGTATCGTAGGGGTCTTTGCTGCGGCCTTGCCTCACCATTTGTCGATCATTTCGGCGCGCTGTTCTTCCGTAAATGAGGTCTTTTGTATTGGCCAAAAAGGTGCGTATGGTATTTTTGTGCGCATACGCAAAAGTGTTATCGATGTCAAAAGTAGGTTGGAAAGAAAATCTTGGCTTTTGAGCCTTGAGGTCGAGGTTTAGTTTTCTCTCAAGTACCTGGATCAGGGCGTTGCTCCAGCGATCACAAATGGGTTCTTGTAACCAGTCGTTTTTATGCAGAATAGACGCACTGGCTTTGTAACGACCAAGTCCGTCTGTCTGAGGGCTATTGTATTCCTCCATTCTGCTCAAGATATAAAATATAGAGCCCAGCACGTCTGGCTTGTCTTGAAAGCTCAAACAAGTGATGTCTTCGTATTGTCCTTTGGTGGGTGCCTCTTTCTGCAGCTCATCTTCAAATAGGATCCTTGCAGGAACAATTTGAAAACCGTCTACAAAATCTCGGTCAGAGTAATTGATTTTAGGACCTTTTTCCGCCATAAAAGCAATGCCATCATTGGTAAGTTGGTACGCAACCTTTCGGTCTCCAAATACAAAGGAAAGTGTGTAGAGCAAGCGCTCGGTGATATATTCTACATAGATCAGCACTACAAGTCGCTGCAAATTTTTTCACAAATAAACGTGGCTGCGTGGCCATCGCCAAAAATAGCTGGGTCGGTCTGGATATCCATAGCTAAGAGCTGTTGGGCTGCATGCAGTATTTGAGCTGTGTGTGCACCTGTAAGAATGGCGGCTCCGGCCTCCACGACTTCTACCCATTCGGTTTGCTCGCGCAAAATGACGCATGGTTTGGCAAAGAAATAGGCTTCTTTTTGCACGCCGCCGCTGTCTGTAACAATCAATCGCGCGTTTTTTTCAAGGGCAATCATGTCCAAAAAGCCTGCAGGATCAATGAGCTGAATACGCGTTTCACTTTTGATTTGTTCTTGAAAAGCAGGACTTAATAGCGATTTGATTTTTCCTCTCGTTCGCGGATGTAAGGGAAGAATCACAGCCATTTGTGTACTTTTCACCAATTCGAGTAATGCTTCAAAGATGCTTTGCAGCGCAGTGGCATCATCTGTATTGCTATCGCGGTGGATGGTACATAAAATAAAAGGACGTTCATTTAAAGATAAATCGGAGATGATCGTCGATTTTTGAGCGCTCAACTCGGCAAAGTAAAGGCTGTTATCGTACATCACATCGCCACAATGGTATACATTTGGTGCATCTATGGTGGCTTTGGCTTTGTGGCTGAGCTCAAATCCTTCTTTGGCAAGATTGGTAATCCCTGCTTGAGTTGGTACAAAAAGTAGTGTACTCATATGGTCTGCCGCAATGCGGTTGAGTTCTTCTGGCATTGCTTTGTGAAAGCTACGTAAGCCGGCCTCGATGTGCACCACCGGAATATGTATTTTGGCGGCGGCCAATGCGGCGGCAATGGTAGAATTGGTATCTCCATAAACAACAACAGCAGTTGGTTTTTCTTTTTCTAAAATAGTCTCTAGGCCGCTCAGCATGGCTGCCGTCATATGGCCGTGTGCGCCGCTGCCCACCGCCAAATTGTAGTGAGGCTTTGGAATACCTAGTTCTTCAAAGAAAACCGCAGACATATTTTCATCGTAATGTTGGCCGGTGTGCACGAGTACTTCTTCGAGTTGGTCGTTAAATTGTGAGCTAATGGCACGGCTTAGGGCCGCTGCTTTGATGATTTGAGGTCTGGCCCCAATAACGGTGAGGATTTTCTTTTTGGTCATTTTTTACAAGATGCCTTCATCGGCGAAGCTAAAATAGCCATTATCTGTGAAAATGACGTGATCTAGAAGCTTCATGTCAATCAGACCCGCAAATTCCTTGATGTCTTTAGTGAGCGCTTGGTCTTGTGCGCTCGGCTTACATTGCCCGCTCGGATGGTTATGGCACAAAATCAGGCCTGTGGCGGCACAGCGCAGCGCTTGCTGAAAAATACGTTTGGCATCGGCAATGGTGCTGTTTCGACCCCCAATACTCAATTGTGAAAGTTCAATGATCTCATTCGAAAAATTCAGGTACAACACAAAAAATTGTTCGTGATCGAGGTCAGCTAATTTGAGTTGCATTAAATCATAAACATCTTTGGAGGTTTTGATGCTGCAGCGTTTACGCACGTTAGCACTTTGGTAGCGTCTGCTGATTTCAAATAGACCCATAATCCGCCGTGCCATTTGAGGCTCAATCCCATATATTTCGAGCAGGTCCCATTCGCTGCTTTTGGCTAAGGTGCGCCAATCCTTTTGATGCCAGCGCCAAGTGCGCTCAAGCAATGCCTCTTCTTTGGCTGAATTTAATTGGTTGGCACAAACCAACGAGAGCAATTCGGTATCGCTGAGTTCTTGAAGATTGAATGAATTTTTCATGTCACCTAAAAACGCAACATGTATAGGCGCTCGTATCAGCGTGAATAACTTTTCTGCTCGACAAGATTTTATACCTTTGTATGATGGCAAAAAAACAACAGAAAATTCAAAATGTGGTCTACAGTACCAATCCAGATTTCACTTATGAATTTGAGCAAGAGGATGACATTCAGACGCTTGAGCCTCAGCAACAACGGCTATATGTCAGTATTGATCGCAAGCAACGCGGGGGCAAAGAAGTGACCCTTGTTGAAGGTTTTGTAGGCAGTGAAGACGACCTCAAGGAACTCGGAAAAATACTGAAAACCAAGTGTGGTGTTGGCGGAAGCGTCAAAGACAACGAGATCCTAATTCAAGGCAACTTCAAGCAAAAAATCTATGATTTGTTGCGCAAGGAGGGCTATTCCCAGACCAAACAAAAAGGTTAATTTAAATTTGGAGCTGGCTCAATATGTATGAGTATTTCTGTTAAATAGGGAAATGCCAACATGAGATGGTCCTTGAGTGCGTGAGAAATGGCGTGGCCCTCGGTCACACTCAGGTTGCCATCTAGCTCCAAATGGAGGTCCACGACGTAAGTCATGCCATTTTTGCGGGCCCAGCATTTTTCTATACCGAGCACCCCAGGTACTTCTGTAGCCGATAAATGAATTTGATCGATCAGGTCATGATGGGTATGTTCATCCATTATTTCACCTAACGCAGGCCTAAAAATGCGATAAGCATTGTAAACAATAAAAAATGAGGCAATGAGCGCTGCCCAGTCATCGGCTTTTTCGAATCCTTTCCCAAATATAAAAGTGGCAAGAATGCCCAAAAAAGCAATCAAAGAAGAGATGGCATCTGAGCGGTGGTGCCAAGCGTCGGCCTTGAGGCTGATGGAATTCGTTTGTTGACCTTTGCGGTAGACATACTGATAGCTGAGTTCTTTGATTAGGATGATAGCCGCCAAAACATAAAGGGTAAAGAAAGCAGGTTGTTCTTGATTTTCTGATAAATGACGGATGCTTTCTACTGCAATAATTGTAGCCGAAACTAACAAGAAACCCACTACTGCGAAAGTAATTAGTGGCTCCGCTTTGCCATGGCCATAGGGGTGGTCTTCGTCGGCAGGCTTACTGGCATACTGAATACCAATCAATACAAGAAAGCTTGAAAAAATATCGGCGCAAGATTCAATGGCATCTGCTATGAGGGCATCAGAGTGTCCGATGAGACCAGCGCTTCCCTTTACTCCAGCAAGAAGCGCGTTGGTCACGACGCTAAATAAGGCAGTTCTTTTGGCTTGTTTCAGTAGGTCTTTCACGGCTCAAAGGTAGGATAACTTGAGGGGAAGTCAAAAAAAAAGCGGCTCCGAAGAACCGCTTTTCTGGAGAGGGCAGGTGGACCACCCTAACCATAACCTAACTATAAACTACTACGCGAAAGGTTTTACAAATACAATGCCAAAAACGTAGTAAATGACCTAAACGGGGTGAATATTTTATAAATATTTATAATTTGATGAATTTTCCTTTCTGTTGAGCGCCTTCAATCAAATAAATACCACTTTCAAATGCTTGCACATTGATGGTTTGGCCAAGGCCAACTTGCTCATTGAATAGCACTTTTCCGTTGAGATCTTTGATTTGAATTTGGGTTGGCTCCGTTAAACCTAAGCTAATTTGAGTCTGTGCCGGATTCGGATAAATGGAAAGGCTACCGCTCATTTCATCGATTTGATCTAACCACATATTTTGGTGGAAAGTGGTGTTGGTGACAATCGGGTCATTCCAATCAAAATAGATATAAGCCGTGTTCTCTATTGTAGACATAATGGGGTTATTGGGATGCTCTGAAATGCGATAAGTCAAATGACCATGGCTTTGGGGTTCATTGCTCGTTGAGTCTGGCAACCAAATTTGATTGAACTCAAAACGCAAGATGCCATTACCGAGGTTGACTACCTGAATAGGGTGGCTTGCTTCTAAAAGCGTAAAGCTGGACCAATCGAGCTGTGCGCTGAGGGTATCGATGATGTAGATATTTTGCGCTGGTGCTGTTCCAGTGTTTTGGAAGCGAATGGTATAGCTGAGTGCGTCGTCCGTGAAAGCATCTAGATACCCTAGCGGGTAGTTTTCATTCATGTAGTCAGTGCTCGCATTTTTGTCGTTAGGATCATAGCTATTGCCAAGAATTTGCAGCAAGCTGCCATTGTTATTGTACGTGCCACAGTCTATTGTGGCGCCCGTTGGTGCAATACTAGACGTAAAGAAGTGCTGCGCTCCGTTGATGAGGCCGCCTGGTACACTGAACTGTATAACGTCGTAATTGCTAAAGCTACTTGCTGCACTATTTAGGTTCCAAGTAATGGTGTTGCCTGAAATGCTGTAATTGGCGTTTTGAATAGAGGAAAGAATCGGGCTGACGCCTGCAGGATACGTGAAGCTGAGCGTGTAGTTGCCAATAATGCCAGGGCCATAACTTCCCCAATTGATTTTGACATAAGCAGTGCTGTTTTGATAATAACCAATCCAAGGGGTAACGGTGGTCCAGAGGTCTGCACACGGAGCTGTTGTGCCGCCGCAATTGACTGCAATCATGCCAGGTTGTACTTGGGCTGTAACAAATCCTTGAAGTGTGGTGTAAGATGTAGATCCGGTAAAACCATTGTAGACGAGCCAAGTTGGGCTTACTTGCGCCAAAATGATATTGCTTGTTCCCACAAACGGACCACAGTAACTGAAATAACCAGTGGAATCGGTATATACAGTTACACTTGTTA
Organism: Flavobacteriia bacterium; assembly: GCA_004295165.1. Lineage (GTDB taxonomy): Bacteria > Bacteroidota > Bacteroidia > Flavobacteriales_D > Crocinitomicaceae > UBA952. The sequence continues at coordinate 629 of RDZL01000157.1, read as the reverse complement.
TCGAATTTGGCTGTACAAATAATTGAACTGCAGCACCGGCAATCGGTGCTTCTCCGACGTTCATGACGCCATTTGCATTGGCATCGCAAAATACAAATCCGCCGTAGCAGAAAGTAGGCGTTACGTTGCCTCCACAGCTCAGTGGAAAATTAACTGTGCTAACAGGCACGCCGCTATTGCAAGGAATCCCGATGATACTACTGACGTTGCTGCCGTTATTGTTGAGGATCGTGTAGCCATTTTGAGTAAGCCAGTTGGCGCTCATCGTCAAAACATAAGTGCTGTTTGGTGTACCCGGATAGCTGATGTTGTAAAAGCCACTCGTATTGGAATACGCAACAGTGCCATTAATCGAAATTGGTGCATTGGCAATTGGTGTTTCGCCGTTGTCTAAAACACCGTTGTCATTGGCATCGCAATAGACCTGACCCGTTGCACAAAGCATGGTTGTTTGGGAGGCGCAATTGAGCGTGATGAGCGTTGTGGAAATGCCGTTTGATATCAAAATGTTTGGACTTGGTATGATGTTGCCGATGACATAATTGTTGGCGCTAAGCCAAGCAGGGTCTATAGAAATGTTGTAGTTACCTGCCCAGATGTTGTTCATCATGAACATGTTATTTTGCAGG
>RDZL01000156.1 GCA_004295165.1 Flavobacteriia bacterium | reverse complement strand
GTAGTCAGCGTCGGTATGTTTTAAGAAGGCATTGCGGATCCGAGACCGACCGATATTCTGTGGCAAGGCATAGTACTTGACAGCAGCTTCAGAGAACATATTGCATTGCTTGAATTCAGGTGCAGAAGCATCGTCGATCAGGACAATATCTATATTGGCATCAGGTAAAGCAGCGATTTGAGCGCACAAGGAATTGACCAACGCGCGCACGTCGGAATTGTAAATAGGAATGCAAACGCTGAGCGTCCACATAAAGCGTTTAGGCCATAGTGCTTGGCGTGCCGAAATTCATCGGGGGAAAGCCCGCTTGCGGCTCGTCTATAGCGCCAAAGTTTTGCTCGTATTTCTCGATGTTTTCTGCCAATGCTTGTAAAAATCGCTTGGCGTTTTGAGGCGTCATGAGTACTCTTGAGCGCACTTTACCTTTGGGCATGCCCGGCATCAATTGCACAAAATCACAAACGACCTCAGCAGGTGAATGTGTAATGATAGCTAAATTGGAATATACACCTAAAGCGATGTCTTCTGATAATTCGATATTCATTTGGTCTTCTTGATTCTCCATCTAGATTTGTTTTTCTAATTCATTAAAGGTAATGCCAAATTGCTCGAGTTCGGTGAGAATAGGCGCATAAATTTCTTGACTCACAGGTAAGGTAACGCCACGTTCGCGAATGGTGTTGTTCAAGATCAGTTTAGCCGCAATTGCCACCGGCAAGCCAACTGTATTAGACATCGCGGTGTAGCGTTCGTCCTGACCTTCCACTACCAAAGAACTGGTGACTGCGAAACGCTGGTTTTGTTTGGTGTAAATCAGCTCGTGATACATGACAATCATGTCTTTGTCACCGGGTTCAAGCTGCCATTTTTCAACTAAAATAGTTTGTAACAAAACGGCTGGGCTCGCATCGTGAATACCAAAAGTTTTTTGGTCGCTGAAAAGCTCTAAGAAATCAAATAGGTCATAAAGATCTTGGCGGTGCTGGACTAACTTCATGAACTTTTCCTCTACGCTCACCCCTATCTCAAACGGTAAAAAAGCATTGAGAAATTGACGTGGCGTGAGTTGGGCGGATCCCTTCATTGTATAGGCGTCGTCGGTCATGCCGAGCTGCACAAAAATATCCCAGGCTTCGCAATATGGCGGCCTGCGCAGGGTGCCACGGAAAATAGTCGGGACGTTTTGAATGTGATACGTTTCTAAATAATTCAAAGAGTCTCTGTTGACGTAACCTTCAAATTCACCATAACCTTCAATTTCTATATGATCGAGGCGCTGAAATAAGCGGTGATACGGCAAGTACTTGAGCTCGTTCATTTCGCGGTAACAAGCTGCAGAGCCTTGCCCGGCAAGCACGACATTTCTCGGATTCCAAGTGAATTTGTAATGCCAGGGGTTGGTGTCAGATGCTGGCGCAATAAGGCCGCCACAATAAGATTTAAAAGATTCGAGTTTGCCTCCAATTGCTTTAATGTGGTCTAGAATGCGCATAGCGCTCATGTGGTCTATGCCAGGATCAACACCGATTTCATTCATGATGACGATTCCGGCTGCCTTTGCCTGCTCATCTAGCGCGCGCATTTCTGCGGAAATATACGAAGGCGTAATGAGGTGCTTTTGGAGTGCGATGCAATCTTTGGCTACCTCTACGTGATAAACGGCCGGGAGCATTGAAATGACTAAATCGGCTTGCTCAATATAGGGGCGGCGCTGCTCGGGGTCTAGGGCATTAAAGGAATGGGCTGTGGCATTTGGATGAGCTGCCAATTTGGCTTTGATGAGCTCGAGGTTTTGGTCCACGACATCTAGATGCCAGGATTCAGCGCTGCTGTGATCGAGTAAGTATTTGATCAGGGTGGAGGCCGATAAACCTGCACCAAATAATAAGATTTTTTTCATGCTTGATTGAGTAAAGCAAATGTAGAAAACTATCGGGAATTGTTGCGTGCAATCATAAATAATAATGGTACGTGCCACCGAGCCGCCCAAGCACCTTCGTCATGACCAGTTCCCTGCACAACAGCTTCTAGAAAATGTGGATTGTTGGTGTTGTAACCAACACTTGCTAAAGTCTTCAGCAAGATGTCGTGATAGGGTTTATAGGAAGCATCAAGTGTTTCTGTTCCGCGGTCTACGTATAAAAAATGTTTGCGATCGGCTTTTAGGTTTTGTTCGAGATACAAATTAAACGGCACCACTAAAGCCTCGACCATTCCTTCTTCAAACATGCCGTAATTGATCATTGGCGTGTGTATTGACAAGCAAGCCACTCCACCAAACAATTTGGGTTTTTCACAAAGCGCATATAACGAAATAAGCCCGCCCATGCTCGAACCCATCACCATTCGATCCTGTGTTTTTTTGCCGACATTAAATTGATCTTCCACGAATGGAACCAATGTTTCTTCTATCCAACGCAAATAGGCATCAGCCTTCAGCTCTCCGTTCCAGAGTTTCTCCATCAGCAAGTTGCGGTAAGATTCAGGCATATAATTCGCTACAGCTTGGGGGAAAAATTCAGCATAGCGATTCGGCGGATCGTTGTGAATGCCAACCACAATAAACGGGTCGTGTGCATATTGGGCCAAGGTTTGAGAAACCACCTCATCGATTTTCCATTCTTTTTTATTCCATGTTTGGGTGCTGTCAAAGAGCATTTGACCGTCGTGTAAATACAGCGCTTTGGCTTTTTTGACGTCCAATACACCCGTTGGAACATAGATATCCACGGTACGCACACCCTGTTCAAACGGCAGGGCATACCTAAACACCTGACCACCGACAACTTTGAGTTCTTGGGCCCTTAAAAATGAATTGCTATCGATCTGAACCTGAGCAGTTATTTTCGAAAAGAGCAAGCAAAAGCTGCAAATGAAAAAAATTGAAAAATTACGCAACATCTTTTTTTGACAAGATTAAGGGCTTTAGATGAATGTTGCGCATACATTGGCTATTTTTGTGGAAAAATTCCTCGGATGGACAAACTACTCTCTTCTCTTTTTTCCATGCGCTGGGCGAGCGTCGGACTGATCGTCTTCTTGGTGGCCATTGGCGCCGCCACCTTCATCGAATCTATTCACGGAATTCAAGCCGCAAAAATCAGCATCTACAATGCTTTATGGTTCGAAGGCCTATTGCTATACCTCGTCTTGGCTTTGGTCTCCAATATTTTTCGCTACAAAATGTTCACCCTAGCAAAAATCGCTATGCTGAGCTTCCACCTATCGTTTATTGTGATCCTTGCTGGCGCTGCAGTAACGCGTTACATCAGCTTTGAAGGACAAATGGTAATCCGCGAAGGAGCGAGCAGCAACTTTATTTATACTGCAGATCCATACGTCCTGATCAATGCGCAAGACATCACTGTTGCCAAAGGCGCAACAACTTTACAAGCTTGGAAAACCTTTTTAAGTGAATTCAATTCCAACGATTTTGAATATGATACCAAATTAGGCAAGAAAAATATTACCCTTCGCTACATCGACTTCAAATCTGACCGCATTGATTCGCTGCAAGTCAATCAAAAATTTAAAGGAAGTGCGCTAGAAATTGTCACAGAGGGCAAGCGTTCCAACTTTTTAGTAGAAAACGATGTACTCATGGTTGGCCAAACGCCATTTTATTATTCAAGTGCACGCCCCAACACTCCAAATCAAGCCCCGGGAGTTTATCTTCATCACAAAGACGGAAAAACTTGGGTTTACCCAAGTGTTGCCCTAAAATCCTTGCCCATGCGTGAAATGGAAAAAGTACGCGCCAGCGGTCAGGCACCTGCAGATAGCCTCTACCAAAATTACGCTTTAAATACTTGGACTGAGTTTACCCCTTTTTCCCTTTATTTAGTTGGAGACCAACAAGTTGTATTCAAAAGACACATTCCTCATGCCAAAAAAGTTTTGGTCAAAGCAGCCAAGAAAAATACAGGCAAAGACTACCTGACCGTCGAATTGAACGATGGGAAAGCCACTAAAAAGGTGCGTTTAGAAGGCGGAAAGGGTCAGCATCCAAAACCTGAGCGCTTTGCCATGAACGGCGTAGTGTATCAGCTTGAATACGGCTCCATTCAAAAAAACATCCCTTTTACCGTACAGTGCCGCGACTTCAGACTTGATAAATACCCAGGTTCAAATTCACCATCGTCTTTCGAAAGTGACCTCACCATCAATGACCCTCGCAACAACGTCAAATTGAACCGCCGCGTATTTATGAACAATGTGATTGACTACGATGGCTACCGTTTTTTCCAATCATCCTATGAACTAGATATTCCGAATACACCAGAAAACGAAGAAGGCACTGTTCTGAGTGTCAACCACGATGCGCTCGGTACGAACATCACCTATTTTGGGTACCTCTTAATGGCGCTCGCCATGATTTTATCGTTATTTGCTCCGGCAGGACGCTTTGCTTTCCTATCCGAACAACTCCATAAGGTCAAGGCCAAAAAAGCAAGTCTCGGCATCATTTTATTGCTCTTGTCGAGCAACCTTTTTGCCCAGCACCAGCATCAGCATAAAGCAAAACCTGTTCACCACGAAATCACCACAGATCATGCCGATGAGCTCGCCTCGCTACTTGTTCAAGACTACGAAGGCCGCATCGTGCCATTTCACACACTCGCAGACCAACTCACACGCAAACTCACCCACGACAACAAATACAAAGATTTGAATGCCGTGCAGTTTGTCTTGAGTTTGCATATGTATCCTTCTTATTGGGTGAGCCAACCGATTATCCAAGTGCCTAGAAGTTTACGAGAGCCGCTCAAGCTCAAAGAATTTGAAAGCATCATGTCTTTGAGTTCCAAAGATTCTGAATTCAAATGGATGGCGGAGTACCAAGCGGCACATCAAAAATTAGAGTCTAAGCGCAATGAATTCGACAAAAAGCTCATCAAGCTCAACGAAAAATACGAAGTTGCCAACAACATTTTTATGTGGCAGTTCATGCGCGTCATTCCCGCCAAAAACGACCCCAACAACACTTGGTTTGTGCCGCTGAGCATGGAACTCGGTCAAAAAGACACCCTTTCTTCCAAATTATTTGTTAATTATTTGGCGGCGGTCCACGATGGCGGACAGCGCCATACTTTTGGCGAAGCCACCGATGTGCTCAAAACCTTTAAAAAATTCCAAAGAAAAGCAGGAAAGGCAGTAGCGCCATCGGAGCGTGTGGTCAAATTAGAGATCAGCTACAACAAAATGCAAATCTTTAAGCACTCCTACCAACTTTATATTTTAAGCGGGCTCTTACTGCTTATCGTCTTTTTTATCGGCATCTTCTTTCGTTCGCAACAAGCTCTCAATAGGCTCAAATGGCCAAAACGCATCTTCATTGCCATTACGGTCATTACTTTTGTTTACCACGGCGTTGGACTCGGCCTGCGTTGGGCCATCTCCGGGCACGCCCCTTGGAGCAACGGCTATGAAGCCATCGTGTTTATAGGTTGGATCACCATGATTGCCGGTTTTATTTTTGCCAAGAAAAACCAAGTTGTTTTGGCTGGCGCAGCTGTTTTAGCGGCGCTCATGCTTTGGGTCACTGAAATGAACCTCATGGACCCTGAAATTACACCGCTTGTACCTGTGCTTAAGTCTTATTGGCTCATGATCCACGTGGCCATTATAACGGGCAGCTACGGCTTTTTAGGTTTGGCCTGTATCCTCGGCCTGATCAACCTTAAATTGTATTTGCTGCAATCCGAAAAATCTGCTGCGCTTGTTAGGCTCAACATCCAAGAAATCACCTACATTTCCGAAATGACCATGACTGTTGGGCTCTACATGCTCACCATCGGTACTTTCCTCGGCGGCGTTTGGGCCAATGAATCTTGGGGCCGCTATTGGGGCTGGGACCCAAAAGAAACATGGGCACTCGTTTCGGTATTGGTTTACTCCGTTATTCTGCATTTCAGAATGATCCCAGGCTTGCAAGGACGCTTCTTATTCAATGCACTTGCATTCTGGGGCTACTCCGCGATCCTCTTCACGTTCTTCGGGGTCAACTTCATGCTCGTAGGCTTGCATAGCTATGCGCAAGGCGAAGGCTTAGGACAATTTCCTACTTGGTTGATTTACCTGATCATCGCCTTTGCTTTGCTCACCACACTTGCCTTTTTACGCAACAAAAGCATTGAAAAGAAACAAAAAGACGCGCTGCTCAATTCATGATTTCAGACCGCATTCTTTACGAAGACAACCACGCCATTGTCGTCAACAAATTACCTTCCGAACTCACGCAAGGTGACAAAACTGGCGATGCCATCCTTCCAGATGCGATCAAAGCCTACCTAAAGGAAAAATACCAGAAGCCAGGAAATGTCTTTTTAGGTGTGGTGCATCGCCTAGATCGCCCAACCAGCGGCGCATTGGTCTTTGCCCGCACCAGTAAAGCCCTCGAGCGGCTCAATGCACAATTTCGGGACAAAGAAACCAATAAAGTTTATTGGGCTATTGTTGGGCAAAAGCCTGCCAAAAACAGCGGTTCTCTGGTGCATTACCTCAAAAAAAATGAGTCGCAAAACAAAAGTTATGTCGTAGCTGAAGGCACACCTGGAGCCAAAAAAGCTATTTTACACTACCGCCAAATTGCTGCCTCTGAGCGCTATTTTTTGTTAGAAATTGAACTCGAGACTGGGCGCCATCACCAAATCAGGTGTCAGCTCGCCAGTATGGGTTGCATCATAAAAGGAGACCTCAAATACGGAGACAAACGCTCCAACCCCGACGGCTCTATTTGCCTGCATGCCCGTACGCTCAGTTTTGAACACCCTACCACCAAAGAACGCATCGCGGTTGTGGCTCCACTCCCCAAACTTGGCATTTGGGCGGCTTTCAATCAAGATTAGAATCCTAGTATTTTTTTTGCTGTAAGACCAATGATTTTGAGGTCTTGTATCAAACCAGGATGGCTCAGATAACGCTGGTTGATCGCAATTTTTGCGGGCATAATTTCTTCAATATAGGCTTTTTGCGGATCTGCAGCAGTAGCCAAAATTTCGTTTTCATGAAAATAAGCAAGACTGGCATAATCAGTGATGCCAGGCTTCACGGATAAAATTTTGCGCTGCTCCTCCGTATACATTTGAACATAAAACGGTACTTCAGGACGCGGACCAACAATACTCATGTCGCCAATAATGACATTGACAAACTGCGGAAATTCATCGAGTTTGAAACGCCTAATGAAGTAACCCGTTCGGGTAATGCGCGGATCCCTGTTGCCTATCGTGATTTGGCTACCCTTATCTGCATTTGGACGCATTGATCTAAATTTGAGCAGTTTAAATAGCTTTCCGTTTTTGCCGACTCTATCCTGTAAATAAAAGACACCTCCTCTAGACTCAAGCGCGATGGCAAGCGTGAGCAGCAAGCCAAAAGGCAAAAAAACCGCAAGGATTAAAAAAGAAATGCAAATGTCAAAAGTTCTTTTCATTGTATCTTCGTACAAAGCTAAACAAAACTTAAGTTGCTCGCTCCATTCAATTACAAAGACGCCCTCCTCTCTGCTGATTTTCGGATGCAGACCTTTGCGCAATTGCAAAAAGACCTCGCGCGCGCTCAATGTGATTTCACCCTTCACTCCAAAAATTTCATAGCCGATTTAGCCAAATTGCTCGAAAATCTTTCCGATGAAAAACGCGCACAACTGCTTTATTTAATCGATCTACCAGAAAACAATCAGCACATTACTGCCTCCGAAGATTTCTTTACGGGGCTCGCTGAGCAAATCATTCACCGCGAAGCACTCAAAGTTTTTTGGCGATCTCAGTTTTCAGCTCGGTAAAAGCTGTTGAAACTCTTTTCAAAATGTTCATATCTCCGTCCGAAAACAAGAAGTCTTTTCATACGAAATGTTAACTTTGTGAATCAAATTTTTTGTCATGAATTTTATTGCCTCGAGCACTACCCTACTGCGTCACCTCCAAAGTATTTCAGGTGTTTTAAACACTAGCAATACCTTGCCAATTCTCGATAACTTCCTTTTTGAAATTACCGATGGTTTGCTTACCGTTTCTATTTCAGATTTAGAAACGACCATGATGACCAAACTCGAGGTCCAATCCGAACAAAATGGCAAAATTGCTATTCCTGCTAAGTTATTGCTCGACGTGCTCAAAAACTTGCCAGACCAACCTTGTACTTTCAAAGTCAACCCGAGCAATTTCCAAATAGAAATCGCCTACGACAACGGAAAGTCGCGTATGGTCGGATTCAACGGCGAAGAATTCCCTAAAGTTCCTGAACTCGCCAACAAAAGCGCCATCAAGCTTTCTGGCGCAGTCTTGTCCAAAGCCATCAACAAAACACTTTTTGCCACTGGTAACGACGACCTTCGCCCCGTAATGAGTGGTGTTTTTTGTCAGTTCGCAGGTTCTGAGATTACTTTTGTAGCAACCGATGCACACAAACTTGTTCGCTACAAAAGAACCGACGCTGAAGCCAGCGGTAGCTCTGCTTTTATTTTGCCCAAGAAGCCACTCAACCTCCTCAAATCCAATTTGCGCGGAGACGAAGAAATCCTCATGGAATACAACGAATCCAATGCTGTTTTCACATTTGCTGACTTGGTGTTGGTATGTCGCTTGATCGATGGGAAATATCCTAATTACGAAGCAGTTATACCGAAAGAAAACCCGAACGTGCTCACCATAGACCGCGCACAGTTCTTGTCTTCGATCAAACGCGTTTCTATTTTCTCCAACAAAACTACACACCAAATCCGCCTCAAATTAGTAGGTTCGGAGCTTTCTCTTTTTGCCGAAGACATCGACTTCGCAAACGAAGCCACAGAAAGACTCACGTGTAACTACGATGGCGACGACCTAGAAATTGGTTTCAACTCACGCTTTTTACTCGAAATGCTCGCCAACCTAGACGCAGACGAAATCAAGCTTTCAATGAGTGAGCCGAGCCGCGCTGGACTGCTTACACCTGCAACCCAAGACAACGCACACGAAGACATCCTCATGCTCGTGATGCCCGTCATGCTGAACCGTTAATTTTCATGTCAACAACACTGACCAACATTCGCAACCTCTCACTAGAGGAACTCAAAACGAGTTTTACCGAATTTGGCGAAAAACCCTTCCGAGCCAAACAAGTTTGGGAATGGTTGTGGCAAAAAAATGCACACTCCTTTGAGCTCATGAGCAACCTCAGCTTAGGTTTTCGCGCATGGCTCACAGCACACTACTACATCGATCACATCACCCTTCAAGACCAACAAGTCAGCAAAGACCGCACCATCAAGAGCGCCTTTACCATAGACGATGGCAAAGTTATAGAAGGCGTCCTGATCCCCACGAGTTCTCGCATGACCGCCTGCATCTCTTCACAGGTAGGCTGTAGCTTATCTTGCCAGTTTTGTGCAACCGGAAGGCTCAAACTTTTGCGCAACCTCAGTGCAGGCGAAATCGTTGATCAAGTCGTATACCTACAACAACAAGCCCAACAACACTACCAACAAAACCTCAGCAATATCGTCTACATGGGTATGGGAGAGCCCTTGCTCAACTACAAAAACGTCTTGCTTTCCATTGACCGCCTTTGCAGCCCAGATGGTCTCGGAATTTCACCTCGACGCATCACGGTTTCTACCGCTGGTATTGCCAAAATGATCACCAAACTTGGCGACGATAACGTCAAATTCAATTTAGCGCTCTCTTTGCATGCTGCAAATGACCTCAAGCGCAATCAAATCATGGAAATCAACGAAAGCAATAACCTCGAAACACTTTCAGAGGCACTGCAATATTTTCATGAAAAGACAGGTTCTAGAGTCACATTTGAATACATCATTTTCAAAGATTTCAACGATGACCTCACCGATGCGCGCGAGCTTGCCAACTTTGCCAAATGTGTTCCTTGTAAAATCAATATCATCGAATACAACCCCATAGACGACGGTAAATACCAACAAGCCGATCCGCGCAAAGTGGAAGCTTTTGCTCAATACCTTGAGTCCCTTAACCTTATTGTCAATGTACGCCGCAGCCGTGGCAAAGACATCGATGCCGCCTGTGGGCAACTTGCCAACAAGAACAAAGCCATTGCCGCTGAAGAACGCGCCCTCAAGTTTTAAAAGACCTTGCTGTAACAAAACCCTTGCTTTAACGTCAACGTTTGCATATGATTTCCGTTCAAAACCTCCACAAAACCTTCGCGCTCACCAAACAACAACGCAAGGAACTCAACACCGAAGCCAAAACAGCTACGGCGGTATCAGACCTTAGTTTTTCTTGTCAGCCTGGGCGTATTTACTCCCTTCTTGGTCCGAACGGAGCTGGCAAAACAACTACACTTCGGATGCTCGCTACGCTGATCACCCCTACTTCTGGTCAAATTTTTATCAACGGTATCAATGCGCTAGAGCAGCCACAAGAAGCGCGCAAACACATCGGATTTCTGACCGGCTCTACAGGCCTATATGCCCGCCTAACGCCCCTAGAAATCATCGATTACTTTGCCGATTTATACCAAGTATCTCCTAAAGACCGAGAAGAGCGCAAAGCGTACTTGTTTGATCTACTGAACATGAACGACTTTCTGCACAAACGCATTGGCAAGCTCAGTACGGGCATGAAACAAAAAGTGTCTATTTGCCGCACCATGATCCATGACCCGAGCGTGGTTATTTTTGATGAGCCAACAAGCGGACTAGACGTCATTACTGCCGAGAACATCATCAAACTCATTCGTTCTTGCAAAGACCAAGGCAAAACCGTCATCTTTTCGAGCCACATCATGAGCGAAGTCGATTTACTTTGTGACGACCTCGCCATTATTCACAAAGGTCAACTCAAATTCAACGATACCATGTCTGCCTTTCGCGCCAATATGGTGACCAACAATTTAACAGAAGAATTCATCCGCATTGTTCAAATGCCAACTCAACTCGCATGATATTCCGAATTTTCCGCAAAGAACTCCTAGACACCCTTCGTGACCGTCGTACCCTCATGACCATGCTCGTGATTCCCATCTTGGTTTTTCCGATCACGCTCAATGTTTTCATGGAAATCTCTAACTCTTTTCAAGAAAGCGCGTCGGCCGAAACCATGAAAATCGGTATCGTAGGAGACCAAAGCCAACGCTATACCCAACAACTTGAAAATATACCAGCTGCCCTTGGACCCAAAAAAATCATTGTTTTCAAAGATAGCGCCTCACTCATAACAGCTATTGAAGCAGATCAAATTCAATTGGGCTTATTGATCCCGGCAAACGCACAAGAACTCGGTGCACAACAACAAACAATTACTTTAAATTGGCTCCTCGACGCCTCAGAAGTAGGCCGAGCCGAACGTGCTGAACTATACTCATCAAGTCTCAAAGCCAATGCAGAGGCTGAACGCTTGCAAAAACTAGGCTTAAGGCCCGAGCAAATTAGGCCACTTGTGGTCAGTACGGTCAACTGTGCAAGCGATAAAAAAATGGTTGGCCAACTCGCCGGTGGCTTCCTTCCTTATATTTTCATTGCCTTTGGCTTCATTGGCTGCATGTACCCTGCCATTGATTTATTTACAGGCGAGAAAGAACGAGGCACGATTGAAACGCTCTTGACCGTACCTGTTTTGCGATGGAAAATATTGATTGGCAAAATGATGGTTGTAGTTTGCTCCGGAATGCTTGCGGCGAGCTGTGCTTTAATGGGCTTGTTTATCTCCATTGAGTTCTTAGACTTGGCAGACAACAAAGAATTACTCGAGGTCATTCATAGCATCCTGACACCTTACTTCATCTTGTCAATGTTCGCATTGCTCTTGCCTTTGGTCATTTTCTTTGCAGGCCTCATGATTCCGATTGCCATTTATGCCAAGAGTTTCAAAGAGGCCCAGAGCATCATTACACCGCTCAATATTGTGGTGGTTTTACCATCAATGGTCGGTTTTTTTCCGGGCGTTGCCCTTGACCTCAACACCGTTTTTATTCCGGTGATCAATGTAGTATTGGCCACCAAAGAACTCATTGCCGGCACGCTTTCTTTGAGTTATTTCTTGAGTGTTTTTGGCATCATGTGCAGCTTGGCTTTTCTGGCCATTGCGATATCCTACAAACAATTCGGTAAAGAAGCGAATATCTTAAGCTAATTCAGAAAGCTCGAGCCAGCGCAAGGTGAATTCATCTATTTGATCAACCACAAGACCTAACCTCACTCCTTTTTCTAAAAGTTGCTCATTGCTAAGGTTGCCACTAGACAACTCTGAACTCAATTGTTCTTTTTCGGTCTCTAATTGCGGTAACATTTTTTCAATTTGCTCAAACTCTTGTTTTTCCTTGAAGCTCATTTTGCGCTTTTTCTCGGATACTGCTATTGGCTCCGGCGTCTCGACAATTGTTTGCTTACTTGCATTTTTGTTATCCCGCTGCGACTGCGCAAGTGCAGTTCTATAGCTATGGTAGTTACCCGTGATGTCTTTGATGCGGCCCTCACCTTGGAAAACAAAGAGGTGGTCTACCATTTTATCCATGAAATAGCGGTCGTGAGATACAACGATAAGGCTGCCCTGAAACAAGCGCAGGTGCTCCTCCAAAACAGACATCGCAAAGATGTCGAGGTCATTGGTAGGTTCGTCGAGAATCAAGAAATTTGGGTTGAGCATCAGTACCCTGAGTAGTTTCAGGCGGCGTCTTTCTCCTCCACTCAATTTGTGCACAAAATGATAATGCATGTCTCGGGGGAACAAAAAGCGCTCGAGTAGCTGGGCCGCAGACAACTGTCGGCCTTTTTCTAGCGGGATAAATTCAGCGACTTCACGCACCACATCAATGACTTTCATGTCTGGATCAACCTCAATTAAATCCTGGGAATAATAGCCAAAAACAATGGTATCGCCAATGACAATTTTACCGCTATCTGGCTCCGCTTCCGCAGTGAGCATTTTGAGGAAGGTTGTTTTGCCCGCTCCGTTATTGCCTACAATACCGAGGCGCTCCTGGCGTTGAAAATGGTAACTGAAATCACTGAGCATAATGCGCTCTCCAAAAGCCTTAGAGACCTTATGGAATTCGACGATTTTAGTACCCAAGCGCTCCATTTTAATGGGGAGCTCAAGTTCATCTTCATCGAGGCGTTGGGTGGCTACTTTTTTCAAATCCGAAAAGGCATCTACGCGCGCTTTTTGTTTGGTGCCGCGCGCTTTGGGCTGACGGCGTATCCAGTCCAGTTCTTTGCGAAAGGTGTTTTTAGCCTTTTCTATTGTAGACTGCAGTTGGTCTTCGCGCTCTGCCTTCTTTTCTAAGTAGTAAGAGAAGTTGCCTTTGTAACGATAGATCGTTTGGTCAGCAAGCTCTAAAATGGTATCGCAAACAACCTCTAAAAAATAGCGGTCGTGGGTCACCATTAGTAAGGTGAGTTGTGAGGCAGAAAGGTATTGCTCCAGCCACTCGATCATGTCGAGGTCGAGGTGGTTGGTGGGCTCATCTAGAATCAAAAATTCGGCTTCTGACAGCAATACTTTTGCGAGTGCCACGCGTTTCTTTTGGCCACCTGAGAGTTGTCCTACCTTTTGAGTAATGCCACTGAGTTTAAGAACGGAAAGTACTTGCTGTACTTTGACTTCAAGATCCCATGCTTGGTGTTCGGTGAGCTCTTGATATAGATCGCCGAGTTTGGCTTCGTCATTGGCTAGGAGTGCATCAGTATAGGCTTTGATGAGCTTGATTTCTGGCAAATCGTGGTCTAATACGGCGTCGAGCACACTGAGCTCCGGATTGAGGTCTTCGGTTTGCTCCATAAAGGCAATGCGCAATTCTTTGCGAAACGTAACTGTGCCGCTATCAGGCGGTTCTAGCCCAAGAAGGCAGCGCAATAAGGTAGATTTACCCGCGCCATTTTTGGCAACGATAGCTACTTTTTGGCCCTGCTCAATACCAAATGTGAGATCAGAAAATAGGAGACGCTCACCATAAGATTTGGTGAGGTGTTCGACGGAAAGAAAGTTCATAAGTTAACGCAGGCGGTCTAGAGATTCGAGGATTTCTTTGTCTTTTTTGACGCCTTTAAAAGCAAAGTAAGAGAATGGTAGGCCCACTACACTCAAGTAATAACCCCAACCGAGCTCGATAGTTAAAGCACTAGGTGCAAGCTTGCCTAAACTACCAACTACCAAAATAAATAAAAGACCTGCCAAATAAATCAGTAAGGCCAAACGTGCCAATCGATATTGTTTTTTAAGATTCTTGTAGTTCATCATGACATAGTAATTGAAAAGTACAAATGCAATGACAAAATAAAATAGCACAGAACCTTGTATATTTTCCGCTTTACCTAAAGGAGCACTTGCCTCAGATTTGAAACTTTGAATGCCATAAACTGAGTAAGAAAAATAATTTTTAAGGGTAGGAAATCCAAAAATTTCAACTCCTGAAAGCAGCGCTGACAATAGGAGCATGACAATGATAAAATAAACAGTTTGAATACGTTGAATCATGAGAATAGGGTATTGCGTTGTTGTCTTAAATAAAAATCTAGCAAAACGATATTGGCCATTGCGCTTACAATTGGTACGGCTCTTGGCACCACACAAGCATCGTGACGACCTTCAATAGCGTGTTGCTTGAGCTCGCCATTTTGTTGTAAAGTTGCTTGTGGAATTTTGATACTGGCTACTGGCTTAAATGCTACGCGAAAGCTGATCGGCATACCGTTGGAAATGCCGCCTTGGATGCCGCCAGAAAAATTAGTCTGCGTGCTGCCGTCGGCATTGAATTGATCGTTATGTGCAGAGCCCTTCATGGAAACCGCTGCAAAACCGCTGCCAAATTCAAAACCTTTGACCGCATTGATTGAAAGCATGGCCTTGCCGAGTTCGGCATGAAGTTTATCAAAAACGGGCTCACCCCAACCTGCAGGCACACCTTTGATAAGCGCTCGGATTGCACCACCTGTTGTATCGCCATCTTTTTGAAGATCCGACACATATTCTTGCATTTGATCACTTATGGTTGTTTCAGGGCAACGGAGTGGAGAATTTTCAATTTGATCCAGCTCGTACCAGTTTTGTTCAGAAAGCTGATACGGACCAATTTGATCTACGTAACAACTGCTCTTCACACCAAGCTGATCGAGTACCTGAGCAGCCAATGCACCAGCCACCACGCGGCAAGCTGTTTCTCGGGCACTGCTCCGACCACCGCCTCTGTGGTCTCGGATACCGTATTTTTGTTGGTAGGTGTAGTCGGCATGGGAAGGTCTGAATACGTCTTTGAGTGCAGTGTAATCTTTGGAATGTTGATCTGTATTCTCAATGATAAATGCAATGGGGCTACCGGTGCTTCTGCCTTCAAAAATCCCTGAAATAAAGGAGACTTTATCCGCTTCTTTTCTTGGCGAAACCAACTGGTTTTGACCTGGTCTTCGCTGATCGAGCGCCATTTGAATGCGTTCGATGTCTATGGGGCAGTTGGAAGGAAATCCTTCAATGACTCCGCCAATTGCCACACCATGAGACTCCCCAAAAGTGGTGAGTTTGTAAATTTGACCATAGCTCGAACCTGACATATCACAAAGGTAAGGAATTTGGATGGTTAATCTTTTTATATTTGGACATGCGAATACTACTATTTTTAGGTGCCGGACTGACATTTTTGTGGTCTTGCGCACCTGCACGTTTTGTTGAACCACTGAAAAAAGGTGAAGAAGTAATGACCGGGCACTTTGGTGGGCCTTTGGCCAAAATCCCAGGAATTGGCGTCATTCCCATACCATTTAGTGCTGTTGGCTACGGT
>RDZL01000155.1 GCA_004295165.1 Flavobacteriia bacterium | reverse complement strand
GTGCTAATTTGTGCGAGACGTCGTTTAAAGAGACATCTGTGAGCAGTTTTTTGTCTTTGCGGAGTTGGTCAAGGCAGGTGTTGACTGCAATTTTTTTGAGCCAACCTTCAAAAGCACCCTCCGATTTATAATTGCCAATGTGGGCAAAAATTTTAACGAAGGTATCTTGCAAGACGTCTTGTGCACGCATTTGGTCTTTCATGTAACGCAAACACACGACGTAAAGCTTGGGGGCATAAATATCAAACAACGCTTTTTGAGCCTTCGGACGAGCAGCAATACAATCTTGTATGAGTTCTTGTTCCTCCATGACTCCTTAGCACTGACGTATTTTAATTTGAAAAAGTTGCATGCGCAAAGCAAGATAGTTTATTTCTTTTAATTTAGTGGCTCAACCCCGCAATCTTTCAACCTATGCGTAACGCTATTTTTGGAATCTTATTTACTTTTTTGAATGGTTTTCTAGGTCATACCCAAGACAATTTTGCGTCCCGACCTAATAGTGCACTTTTCCCATATATTGCAGAAATACAACTCAATGATCGCTTGCAAATAAATGTTACAGCAGCTTTTTCTTCGATCAATGAGAAAGGCCTAATTATCATTTTCAATGGAAAAGAAGAATATCAGTTGTCCGTAAAAAAACGGATAGGCGATACCCTTATCTATCAATTCCCTGCCCAAGACGCCGAATGGCGCATTGCATTTAACGAAGATTTTTCTGAAGCCCGCGGTTGGTGGGTCAATTACAATAAAAAAGTTCCGGTTCGCTACCCTGTTCACTTGTATCCAGGCTTACGAACTTTGCCCAATTCAACTGCGGCGTCTATCCCTTTTGACTTAACAGGTCGCTGGAAGGTTGTTTTTCAACCAGGTACTGCAAATGAAGAAGTATTGGTAGGTGTCTTTCAGCAAGAGCGGGGCAATTTTGTTTACGGTAGTTTTTTAAGTGAAACCGGCGATTACCGTTTTTTACACGGCTATGTTTCTGGTAATCAATTACACTTACAAACCTACACGGGCTATTGGGCTTTTGTAGTTGAAGCAACACTCAAAGGCGATAACGAAATGGAAGGCGTCTTTTATAGTGGTGGAAAGTCAAGCACGGCTTTTAAAGCAATGAAAGACGAAACAGTCCAACTCAGAGATGAAGCAGAACTGACCTATTTGATCAAACGAGATGAAAGGGTGGTGCTCAACAATTTGAGCAAATTGAACGGAAGAAAAACGAATCTAGATTTAGCGAAAAACGGACAAGTGACGCTGATTCAGATCATGGGAACATGGTGCCCAAATTGCATAGATGAAGCCAATCTATTGAAAGAGTTACATGCTGCTTATGGTAAGCAAGGCTTAGAAATTATTGCGCTTGGGTTTGAGGTCGGGACCGATACCAAAAAACAAAGGAGTCGCTTGAAGCGATTCGTGAAAGATTTGCAGGTGAATTATCCGGTTTACTTAGCAGGCACCTCTAGCAAAGAAGCAGCCGCAGCTTATTTTCCGATGCTCAATGGTATCATGAGTTTTCCGACCTCTATTTTAGTGGATGAGCAAGGAAAAATCATTGCGATTCATACCGGATTTAGCGGACCGGCAACAGGAGCGGCGTATACCGAACTCGTGAACAAATACAAGCAAGAAATTGAAAACGCCCTCGAAGGCGCAAACGCCGATTAACGGCCCATTAAGAATGGGTATTTGTCGATGTTCTTGAGTGCAATGCTGGTGCCGCGAGCTACTGCTCTGAGCGGATCTTCGGCGATATGAACAGGCAATTTGGTTTTGGCCTGAATACGTTTGTCTAGACCGCGTAGCATAGAACCACCACCCGCGAGGTAAATACCTGTTTTGTAAATATCGGCAGATAACTCAGGGGGTGTCATTTCGAGCGCACTTAAAATAGCTTCTTCGATTTTAGAAATAGTTTTGTCAAGTGCGTGGGCGATTTCTTGGTAAGAAACCATGATTTCTTTAGGAATACCGGTCATGAGGTCGCGTCCGCGGACAGCGAAATCGGCAGGTGGATTTTCGAGTTCTGGCAAGGCCGCGCCCACTTCAATTTTAATTTGTTCTGCAGTGCGTTCTCCGACCAAGATATTGTGCTGACGACGCATGTATTCTTCGATGTCGTTGGTGAAGTCGTCGCCGGCAATGCGGATAGATTTATCACAAACGATACCACCAAGGGCAATAACGGCAATTTCTGACGTACCGCCACCTATGTCGATGATCATGTTGCCCATTGGTTCTTCTACGTCGATACCGATACCAATTGCAGCTGCCATTGGTTCGTGGATGAGGTAAACTTCTTTGGCTCCGGCGTGCTCTGCTGAATCTTGTACCGCGCGTTTTTCAACTTCTGTGATACCCGATGGGATACAAATCACCATGCGGAGGGATGGATTAAATAAGCTTCGACCTGGATTGATCATTTTGATCATTCCTTTGATCATTTGTTCGGCACTTTGGAAGTCGGCAATTACGCCGTCTTTGAGCGGACGCACGGTTTCGATGAGTTTGTGTGTCTTGCCATGCATTTGTTGCGCCTTTCTTCCAATGGCAACCACCTTACCTGTTTGGATATCTTTGGCTACAATTGAAGGTTCGTCGACGACAACTTTGTCGTTCCAAATAATCAGGGTATTTGCCGTACCGAGGTCAATGGCAATTTCCTGTGTAAGAAAGTTAAAAAGGCCCATTTTAAGCGCTTATTGGTTTTTGTAATTTCTTCTTATTCGAAGAATATGTTGAAAGGTTACGTTTATAGCGTGGTTTTGTAAAAAACTTTCATTTTATTTTTTAATGTTTGAAATGGCGCACTCCTGTGAAGACCATTTTCATCTGATTTGCATCGCAATAAGTGATAGAAAGTTCATCTTTGACGGATCCGCCTGGTTGAATGACAGCGTTAATGCCTTCTAAATGAGCGATTTCTACACAGTCTGGGAAGGGGAAAAATGCATCGCTCGCCATTGCAGCACCATTGAGGTCGAAACCAAAGCTCTTCGCTTTGTGAATGGCTTGTTTGAGCGCATCAACGCGCGAAGTTTGGCCTGTTCCGCTCGCGAGAAGCTGACCGTCTTTTGCTAAAATGATGGTGTTGGATTTGGTGTGCTTGACCAATTTATTGGCAAAAAGTAAATCTTGAATTTCTTGTTCGTTAGGCGCAAGTACTGTTTTGACAACTAAGTGCTCAGGGCCTTCGCTCGCCATATCGGCATCTTGAACGAGGTAACCGTTGAGGGCGCTTCTCACCAAAGTTTGAGGTAATTCAACTTCATTTTGAATGAGGATAATGCGGTTTTTCTTTGACTGTAGTAATGTAATAGCTTCGGCGTTGTAGGCTGGCGCAATAAGTACTTCGCAAAATAAATCGTTAACGAGCGTTGCCGTAGCTAAATCGATTTCTTTGTTGGCAATGAGGATGCCGCCAAATGCACTTACAGGGTCGGCAGCAAGTGCGGCTTCATAGGCCTCTTTGAGGGTAGAACGCGTTGAGAGTCCGCAAGCGTTATTGTGCTTGAGAATGGCAAATGTTGGGCCGTCGTTTTTGAATTCTTGCATGAGGCGAACTGCGGCATCAACGTCTAGTAAGTTGTTGTAAGAGAGCTCTTTGCCGTGCAACTTGGTAAATAATGCATCGAGGTCTCCGAAGAAAACTCCTTTTTGATGTGGATTTTCACCATAACGCAAGGGGCTTTGCTGTTCTTCGCTTATTTTTAAATAAGCACTGTTCTGATTCATAAAATACTGATGAATCATGGTGTCGTAGTGAGAAGACACATGAAAAGCTTCGGCAGCAAAAGCGTTGCGTTGCGCTAATGTGGTTTGTGCGCCTTGGTTGTTGAGTAGATCTAATAAACTTGCGTATTGCTTCACACTCGGAATAATGACGACGTCGTTGTAGTTTTTGGCTGCAGCTCTGATGAGTGAAATACCACCAATATCGATTTTTTCAATGATATCTTCATGGCTTGCGCCCGATGAAACAGTTTGTTCAAACGGATATAAATCCACAATAACTAAATCAATTGAAGAGAGTTCGTGTTCGGCCATGTGTGCTTGATCTGGCGCGAAATCGCGTCGATTGAGGATGCCGCCAAAAATAGCTGGGTGGAGCGTTTTGACGCGACCGCCGAGAATTTCTGGGAATTGTGTAACATCTTCAACGGCGGTAACGGGAATTCCCATTTCTTGAATAAAGGCGAGTGTGCCGCCAGTGGATAAAATCTCTACATTATGGGCATGCAATTTTTCGACGATTGGAGCCAGGCCATCTTTGTAAAATACCGAAATGAGCGCGCGTTGAATTGGTTTTTGAACTGTCATATTGATTTGAAAGTGCAAAGGTAAGGGGTATAATTAAAAAGGCCCGCAAAATGCGAGCCTTTTTATAAAATCCGGAACACATTTAGTTCACTACGTTCATGAATTTACGTTCCACATATAACCGGCTAGCGCCGCTTCTATCCGGAACACATTTAGTTCACTTCGTTCATGAATTTACGTTCCACATATAACCGGCTAGCGCCGCTTCTATCCGGAACACATTTCACAACCTTCTGGGTCGTCAAGTGAGCAAGCGATAGCCGCTTGTTGGTCTTCAACGATTTTTGCTGCTTTAGGTTCTTCAGTAACTGTTTTGTCAACTGTGAATTTGATCGCATCGGTTGCCGCTTTGGTGCGCAAGTAGTACATGCCTGTTTTGAGACCTTTTTCCCAACCGTAGAAGTGCATGGAAGTGAGTTTGCCGAAGTTGGCATTTTCCATGAAGATGTTGAGTGATTGGCTCTGGCAGATATAGGCTCCGCGGTCAGCAGCTTGCTCGATGATGGCTTTTTGGGAAATTTCCCAAGCCGTTTTGTAGAGGTCTTTCAGGCGCTGAGGTACTTCTTGGATGTTCTGTACTGATCCGTTTGCAGCCATGATTTTTTGACGCATGTCTTTGTTCCATAAACCTTCTTTAACGAGGTCTTTGAGGAGGTGTTTGTTGACGATGATGAATTCGCCAGACAATACGCGTCGCGTGTAAATGTTCGAAGTATAAGGCTCAAAACATTCGTTATTGCCAAGAATTTGAGCTGTAGAGGCTGTTGGCATTGGCGCCAATAAGAGCGAATTGCGAACGCCGTGTTGTTTGACTTCTTCTTTGAGTAGATCCCATTCCCAACGGTTGGTTGGCGTCACGCCCCACATATCGAACTGGAATACACCTTTTGAAACTGGAGAACCTGCAATGGATTGGTAAGGGCCTTCTACCTTTGCAAGGTCTTTAGATGCGGTCATGGAAGCAAAGTAAATGGTTTCAAATACTTCGCGGTTGAGTGCGCGCGCTTCTTCAGACTCAAATGGGAACCCAAGCATAATGAAGGCGTCTGCCAAACCTTGAACACCTAAACCGATTGGACGGTGGCGCATGTTGGAGTTACGGGCTTCTTCTACAGGATAGAAATTGTTGTCGATGATGCGGTTGAGGTTGACGGTCGCTTGGTAAGTAACTTCGAAAAGTTTGTCGTGGTCAAAGGTGCCTTCTTCAGTAACGAATTTTGGAAGCGCCAATGATGCCAAGTTACATACAGCAACTTCGTCTGGAGCGGTGTACTCGATGATTTCAGTACATAAGTTGGAAGACTTAATTGTTCCGAGGTTTTGCTGATTAGATTTCGCGTTAGCGGCATCTTTGTAAAGCATGTATGGGGTACCGGTCTCGATTTGCGACTCGAGGATCTTGAACCAAAGATCTTGTGCTTTAATGGTTTTGCGGCCTTTTCCGGCTTGCTCGTATTTGGTGTAAAGTGCTTCGAATTCAGCGCTGTGCGTGTCGGAAAGACCTGGGCATTCGTGCGGACACATGAGGGTCCAGTCGCCATTTTCTTTAACGCGTTTCATGAAAAGATCTGGAATCCAGAGTGCGTAGAAGAGGTCGCGAGCGCGTTGTTCTTCTTTACCGTGGTTTTTCTTGAGATCTAGGAAGTCAAAGACGTCGGCATGCCATGGCTCAATGTAAATGGCAAATGACCCTTTTCTTTTGCCCCCACCTTGGTCTACGTAGCGAGCGGTGTCGTTGAACACACGAAGCATCGGGACAATTCCGTTAGATGCGCCGTTAGTGCCTTTGATGTATGAACCCGTTGCGCGAATGTCGTGGATAGACAAACCGATTCCGCCAGCTGATTGCGAAATTTGCGCACAAGACTTGAGGGTGTCGTAGATACCGCTAATGCTATCTTCTTTCATGGTGAGCAAGAAACAAGAAGACATTTGTGGTTTTGGTGTGCCTGAATTGAAAAGTGTTGGCGTGGCGTGTGTAAACCAGCCTTCTGACATTAAGTTATAAGTTTTGATGGCAGCTTGGATGTCGTCTTTGTGAATACCGACGGCAACGCGCATGAGCATTTGTTGCGGACGTTCAGCAATTTTGCCATTCAAGCGCATGAGGTAGGAGCGTGTCAGGGTCTTGAAGCCAAAGTAATCGTAGCGGAAGTCGCGGTCGTAGATAATGCTGGAGTCTAGTGCCTCTTTGTTGGCCATGATGATTTCATAGACGTCGTCTGCAAGGAGCGATGCAGATTCGTTTGTCTTGGAATCAACGTAGTGGTAAAGATCGTGCATGACTTCGGAGAAAGTCTTTTTGGTCTCTTTGTGCAGGTTAGATACCGCAATACGAGATGCCAACAGCGCGTAATCTGGATGATCGATGGTTTTGGCAGCAGCAACCTCTGCTGCGAGGTTATCTAGTTCAGCAGTAGTAACACCATCAAAAAGTCCTTCAATGACTTTCATGGCAACAATCTCTGGTGAAACTAATGAATCTAGGCCGTAACACATCTTGACGATGCGGGCTGTGATTTTATCGAATTTGACGGCCTCTTGTTTACCGTCTCTTTTAACAACGTACATATGCTCCTTATATTTTATAGTTTAGGTTGGTTAAAAATCTTCATCAAGACTAAAGCCTTGGTTTTCTTTGCCGGCGAGTACACCTGCTTTTTGGTATTCACCAACGCGCTTTTCAAAGAAGTTGGTTTTACCTTGAATGGAAATCATGTCCATGAAATCGAAAGGGTTGGTGGCGTTGTAAACACGCTCGTTGCCGAGTTCTACCAATAGGCGGTCTGCAACGAATTCGATGTACTGACCCATGAGGTCGCTGTTCATGCCGATGAGTTTAACCGGTAGGGCATCTGTGACGAATTCCTTTTCGATTTCAACAGCATTGGTGATGATTTCTTCTACTTTTTCTTTAGATAATTTATTCACTAAGTGCTTGGTGTAAAGCAAGCAAGCGAAGTCGCAGTGGAGGCCTTCGTCTCTAGAAATGAGTTCGTTAGAGAAAGAAAGACCTGGCATCAAGCCGCGCTTTTTGAGCCAGAAAATAGAGCAAAATGAGCCAGAAAAGAAGATGCCTTCTACCGCAGCAAATGCTACTAAGCGCTCGGCGTAAGATCCTTTATCTATCCAACGAAGTGCCCAATCCGCTTTTTTACGGACGCAATCTACGGTGTCGATGGCATTGAAAAGGTAATTTTTTTCTTGCGTGTCTTTGATGTAGGTGTCGATGAGTAACGAATAGGTTTCGGAGTGGATGTTTTCCATTGTTACCTGAAAGCCGTAGAAAAATTTAGCTTCGGTGTATTGTACTTCATTGAGAAAGTGCTCAGCTAAGTTTTCGTTCACAATGCCGTCAGACGCTGCAAAAAAGGCAAGAACGTGTTTGACGAAATGACGCTCGTCGTCGTTGAGTTTGTTTTCCCAATCGATGAGGTCTGGCGAGAGGTCAATTTCTTCTGCAGTCCAAAAACTCGCCTCGGCTTTTTTGTAAAAGCTCCAAATGTCGTCGTGTTGGATCGGAAACAGTACGAAGCGGCTTTTATTTTCTTCAAGAATCGGTTCGTGTAGTGTTTTTGTCATGGCTTTTCGGGTTGCAGATTTTAAAATAAATCAGGGTTACAAAATTTGTTAAAATTCAGGCTCAAATCAATTAAAGAAATTAACATTTACTTGCGGTTTTCAACACCAAAAACCGCAAACCTTTCATGGACAAACCCTTCAGCGGATTTCAACATGCCCAAGAAAGATATTCACATGGTTTTTGGTTGTGTTTTGATAATTTTTCCGAAGAAAATTGTGCGTGCGAAAGGATAATTTTTGTATGAAAGGAAACCTCAATAAAGTTAACACATTCACGTTGGAATAGTTTAAAAATGAAAAGTCACTTTTGAACATTGAATTGTTAAATCTTCGCGCGCTATGGCAACATATATTCAACGACTAGGTTTGGTCCTCAAAAATTATTCAGATGGCTTGGGTCATTTGGTTTTTACAAATGTTTGTTTGCATTGCAATAAAGAACTGATTGCACAAGAGCGCTATCTCTGTTGGATGTGTTGGGAAGGCTTGGAACGCACCTATTTTGAACTGCAAAAAGGCCCGACCAAACTCGATCAATTGTTTTGGAGTCGCGTAAAAATTGAACATACTTGTGCGCTGTATTTTTATGGAAAAGGAAGCGTGAGTCAGTCTTTGATCCGGGCCCTCAAATACGACTTTAAAGCCCCGCTCGGTATTTATTTGGGAGCGCACATGGCTACCGCGCTAACTGCTCATCCGATCAGTAAGGTAGATGCGATTATTCCGGTACCGATTCATCCTAAGAAGAAGTTTGCAAGAGGCTACAATCAGAGTGAATTATTAGCTCGAGGGCTTTCTAAACATTGGGGCGTTCCCCTTTTAAAGAGTACTGTTCAGAAACGAAAACACACCTTGAGCCAGACCACAAACGACCGTTTTGGCCGCTGGGAAAACGTTCAAAATATGTTTCGCGCCACAGCGCAATTCAATGGCTATCATCATGTTTTAATTGTCGATGACGTGATCACAACGGGAGCAACTTTGGAGTCTTTGGCACGGGCAATCAAAGCAACAGACCCCAATGTTCAAATTAGTTTGCTTAGTTTCGCTTTCACGAAATAGATTATGGCAAAAAAAGCACTCATTTTTGGTGCCGGCTTGGCGGGCACTTGCTTGGCTCACCGCTTGCTTTCTAGCGGCATTGAGGTAAAAATAGTGGATCAAGGAAGTAATAATTCTAGCGCTGTGGCTGCTGGAATGGTCAATCCAATGGTTTTTCGCCGCATGAATAAATCTTGGCGCCTCGATGAATTTCTACCAGAAGCGCAAGCTTTTTATCAAGAAATAGAGCGAGTGCTCCAAACGCATTTTTATCATCCCATCGTAATTCGCCGCTTTTTTTCTTCAAACGAAGAGCGAGAAAGCTGGCAGAGTAGGTCCGAAGAGGAGGCCTATGCACCTTATTTGGCAAAATTAACTGCTTCTGACCTTGCGCACACTGCAGCGCTCAATACTTTTGGCAGTGGCCGTGTTCAAAATGCTTTTTGGGTAGATGCTGAAAAGTGGGTGGGTCAGCACATATCTTATTTCAAACAACGAGGTCTTTTGGTGCAAGAGGAGTTTTCTTCCAATTTGTGGGAACCAAAGCTCCGAAAATATGCCGGCGAAACTTATGACTTTGTGGTTTTTTGCATGGGCTATCGTCAGAAAGAAGAGCAAACTTTCTCCTATTTGCCGTTGCAACAAACCAAGGGACAAACGCTCTTGATTGAAAGTGATCAAATTAGTGATTTGGAGTCGCTGAACAGAAAGTGTTTTGTCTTGCCTTACGGGGAGGGCCGTTTTCGCGTTGGCGCAACATATGAATTCAACAACTCGACACTTCATGTGACCGAAGCAGGTAAAGTGTTATTGCTGGAAAATTTAGCGTCACTTGGGTCTTATGAACCAGTTGTAGTAGCGCAAACAGCGGGCGTCAGGCCAACTGTTTTAGACCGAAGACCACTAATGGGCCAGCACCCAATTTACCGAGGTGTTTATATTTTCAATGGTTTGGGCACAAAGGGCTATATGATGGCGCCAACTTTAGCACGAGAACTAGTTGCACATATGCTCGAAAACAAACCCCTACATTCCGAAACGAACATCAGCAGATTTACGGACAGAACCCTATAATTTACGCCTTGTTATGTGGCTTAGATTCCGTATTTTTGCAACCTATGAAGCACATCCGCAATTTTTGTATTATTGCCCACATTGACCACGGTAAAAGCACCTTAGCAGATCGCTTACTCCAAACCACTGGCACCATCTCCGATCGCGAGATGCAAGCTCAAGCCCTCGACGACATGGATCTCGAGCGCGAGCGCGGCATCACGATTAAGTCTCATGCCATTCAAATGAGCTACAAGCACGAGGGTCAAGATTACATCCTCAACCTTATTGATACCCCCGGACACGTCGATTTCTCTTACGAAGTTTCCCGTTCTATTGCTGCGTGCGAAGGCGCATTGTTAATTGTCGACGCCTCTCAAGGAATTGAAGCACAAACAATTTCAAACTTATACCTCGCTCTTGAGCACGACCTCGAAATTATTCCGATCCTCAACAAGATGGATTTACCGGGCGCCATGCCAGAAGAAGTTTCCGATCAAATCATGGAGCTCATCGGTTGCGATATCGAAGACATCATTCAAGCATCGGGTAAAACAGGTCTAGGTGTAGACAAAATTTTGGAAGCGGTTGTCAATCGCATTCCGGCGCCAAAAGGCGATGAGTCGGCTCCTTTACAAGCCATGATTTTTGACTCCGTCTTCAATCCGTTTCGCGGCATTATCGCTTACTATCGCGTCAAGAACGGCGTCCTAAAAAAAGGTCAAAAGGTCCGATTTTTAAATACTGGCCGCGACTACAACGCCGACGAAATCGGCATCCTCAAAATGGACCTCTCTCCTAAAAATGAAGTGCGCGCTGGCGATGTCGGCTACATCATTTCGGGCATCAAGGCCGCTAATGAAGTCAAAGTAGGTGATACCATCACGGCCTCTGACAATCCTTGTGAGGTACCTATTAAAGGTTTTGAAGACGTCAAGCCAATGGTATTCGCGGGCATTTATCCCGTAGACACCGAAGACTACGAAGAGTTGCGTTATTCAATGGAAAAACTACAGCTCAATGACTCTTCTTTGGTTTTCGAACCCGAATCATCTGCAGCCCTTGGCTTTGGTTTTCGCTGTGGCTTCTTGGGAATGCTCCACATGGAAATCATCCAAGAACGCCTAGAACGCGAGTTCAACATGACCGTCATTACAACGGTTCCGAACGTTTCGTACAAGTCTTACATGAAAAAAGACCCAGACGAAGTTTTTATTGTCAACAACCCTTCCGAATTGCCAGACCCGTCGGGTATGGACCGCATCGAAGAGCCATACATCAAAGCACAAGTCATTACCAAAACTGAATATGTAGGTGCAATCATGACACTTTGCATTGAGAAGCGTGGCGAGTTGCAAAACCAAGTATACCTAACCCAAGATCGCGTCGAGATCACTTTCGAAATGCCACTTGCTGAAATTGTATTTGATTTCTACGATCGCCTCAAGTCGGTGTCTCGCGGATACGCTTCTTTTGATTACCATCCAATTGGCTACAAAGAGTCTGATTTGGTCAAAATGGACCTACTGCTCAATGGCGAGCAGGTCGATGCGCTTTCTGCGTTGGTTCACCGCAGCAATGCCTTTGATCTAGGTAAAAAAATCTGTGTAAAATTGCGCGAGCTCATCCCGCGTCAGCAATTCGAAATCCCTATTCAAGCAGCAATTGGCGCAAAAGTAATTGCCCGCGAGACCATCAAAGCCTTGCGCAAAGACGTTACTGCCAAATGTTACGGTGGTGACATCAGTCGTAAACGCAAATTGCTCGAAAAACAAAAGGCAGGTAAAAAACGCATGCGCCAAGTGGGCCGTGTAGAAGTTCCGCAAGAAGCTTTCTTGGCTGTCCTTAAACTCAACGATTAATAACCCCTTAAATTATATCATATGCAAGCTCTGATTTCTGCACACTCCGGATTGCGTTGGATCGCTCTACTCATGTTGCTTTTGGCTATTTTCAATGCCTTTACAGCTAAAGATTACGAAAAGAAGCACCGTTTGGTCAACCTCTTCACCATGATTACTTTTCATACCCAATTATTGTTGGGCTTGATCCTCTATTTTTCTTCTGATAAAGTAAAATTTGTAGAAGGCTGGATGAAGATCGCTCAGTATCGTTTTTACGGAATGGAGCATTTGGCCGGGATGTTATTGGCCATCATCGCCATCACCATCGGCCACAGCAAATCTAAAAAAGGTGCTGATGCAGCCGCCAAATTTAAAGCGATCAAAGTGTGGTATGTACTTGCACTCATCTTAGTATTGGCATTCATTCCATGGCCTTTCCGCACAGAATTAGGAGCAGGATGGTTCTAAAAAGATTCCAACTTTTTCCTTTGTTTCTTTTGTTTTTTTCTTGTCAGACTGGCTCAGAAAACACCAAAGAAATCTCGCAACAAACGCCTGCTGAACAGGGCGCTAGTTTATATACCATGCACTGCGCGCAATGCCATGGCGAGGATGGCAAGCTGGGCTCAAGCGGCGCCAAAGACCTGAGCATATCCAAGTTATCCGATCAAAAAATACGCCAGCTCATCACAAATGGAAAAGGCGCAATGCCACCAATGAAAGCTTTGTTAGAAACCGATACCAATATCCAACTTGTGCTCAGTCACATCAAAGCACTCCGTAAATAATGCAAGGACACGTCACCGTAGATGCCGTTGAAGAACGCTGTGTACTCGTGGGTGTCATCACCTCCGAAACTTCTGAAGAGGTGGCTCAAGAACACCTCGATGAACTTGAATTCTTAGCCGAAACAGCCGGCGCCATCACCGTCGAGAAGTTTTTTCAAAAACTGCCCTATCCGAATCCGCGCACTTACGTCGGCACTGGAAAGCTAGAAGAAATCAAGCAGTACATGAAGGCGCTCGACATCGAACTGATTATTTTTGACGACGAACTCAGCCCCTCCCAGTTGCGCAATATCGAGCGCGAACTCGAATGCAAGGTCCTCGACAGAACCATCTTAATACTCGATATTTTTGCCAGTAGGGCGCGCAGTTTCCACGCCAAAACCCAAGTGGAGCTGGCGCAATTACAGTATATGCTACCGCGTCTTACCCGAATGTGGACGCACTTGGAACGTCAAAAAGGAGGAATTGGCTTGCGTGGGCCGGGTGAATCTCAAATCGAGACCGACCGACGCATCATCCAACAGCGCATTGCACTCATGAAAGAACGCTTGCGCGAGATCGACAAACAAATGACTGTTCAACGCAGTAACCGTGGGCAACTTGTTCGAGTGGCGCTTGTGGGTTATACCAACGTTGGCAAGAGCACTATCATGAACCTGCTCTCCAAATCAGATGTGTTTGCAGAAAACAAACTTTTTGCTACGCTCGACACCACTGTGCGCAAGGTAGTCATTGACAACATGCCCCTATTGTTGACCGACACCGTTGGTTTCATCCGTAAATTACCCCAGCAGCTGATGGAATCTTTCAAGTCTACACTTGATGAGGTTCGTGAGGCGGATTTACTTATACATGTTTTGGATATCGCTCATCCCAATTTTGAGGAGCATTTTGAAGTAGTCAATGAAACGCTCAATGAAATCGATAACACCGAGAAACCAACTATTATCGTTTTCAATAAAATTGATGCCTATCAACCTCCACTCGCAGACCTCAACGAGCCTGAAGAAGACATTCGCACACTAGATTCACTCAAGAAGTCCTGGATGTCAAAAATGGGTAAAACCAAATGTGTTTTTATTTCTGCCACCGACAAAGAAAATGTTGAAGAGCTCAAAGACGTATTGTACAAAGAAGTGAAAGCTATCTTTAAGGTCAGGTATCCTTACAACAATTTCTTGTATTAAAAGCAAGGTCTTAAGAGACAACCAACTCTAGATCTATTTGTCTTTTTTTAGTGCTCACTTGGTCGATGCGTACCTTGACGCGGTCTCCGAATTGATAGGTCTTTTTGGTTTTGGAACCAACTAGCTGAAACTTTTCTTGATCAAAGTAGAAACGGTCTCCTGGTATTGCCATCATTGGAACCATCCCTTCGCAATAGTTTTCATCCATCCGAACAAACATACCGTGTTCTGCAATTCCTGAAATTGTACCCTCGAATACTTCGCCCACAAATTCCATGGCATAAAGTGATTGGAAGAATTTAGTAGACTCTCTCTCAGCTTCTGCTGCTTTGCGTTCGTTTTTAGAAATGCGCTGGCAGATTGCACCTAATTCACCGCCATATTTGTGTTTTTTGGTGGTGAGTTCTTCTTGAAGTATGCGATGCACCACTAAATCGGCGTAGCGCCTGATTGGAGATGTAAAATGCGAGTAATGTTTGAAAGCCAAACCGTAGTGCCCGATATTTTGGGTGTCGTAGCTTGCTTTGGCCATAGAGCGGATGGCCATGGACTGCACTAATGAGAACTCGTTTTCACTGCGAATTTCTTCAAAGAGAGCATTGAGGTTTTTAGCAATATTGAGCGGATCGTTGATGTCTACTTTGTGGCCAAATTTTTCGATAAAGACTGCAAAGAGTTCCATTTTGGAAGGGTCCGGAACATCGTGGACACGGTAAATCATGGGGAAGTTCTCTTGCCCTTTCTTTTTTGGAGAGAGGTACTCGGTCACTTTGCGGTTGGCGAGTAGCATGAATTCTTCAATGAGTTTGTGTGCGTCTTTGGAAGTTTTGATGACAACGCCACTAGGATTTCCTTCGTTGTCTAGCTTAAAGCGCATTTCTTCTGATTCTATGCTCAGCGCGCCATTTTTGAGGCGTTGGTTGCGGTATATTTTGGCCAAAGCGTCTATTTTGCGAAGAATGGTGTCGTGGTCACCGGGGCTTCCTTCTAAAATTTCTTGCGCTTCTTCGTAGGTATAGCGACGGTCTGAGTGAATGACGCTTTTTCCATACCACTCTTTGTAAATTTTGCCGGTGTCGTCGAGTTCAAATACCGCAGAAAAGGCAAATTTGTCTTCGTGAGGCCTGAGTGAGCATGCGAGGTTGCTGAGCTGTTCTGGAAGCATGGGAATCACGCGATCTACGAGATAGACTGAATTGGAGCGCAAGAGTGCTTCTTGGTCCATGGCCGAACCTGGCCGAACGTAATGACTGACGTCTGCGATGTGCACACCAACTTCAAAGTGACCATTTTCTAATTCTTGATAAGAAATGGCATCGTCGAAGTCTTTGGCATCGAAGGGGTCGATTGTAAAAGTAAGAATGGGTCTGAAGTCGCGTCTTTGTGCTACTTCTTTTGGATCGAGGTCTATTCCAATGAGTTCTGCCTCGGCCATAACCGCATCTGGGAAAACAGGGTTGATGCCTTGGTTATAAAGGATAGACAACATTTCAGTTTCGTTGCTACCAGATTTACCCAAGCGCACCAAGACTTCGCCATAAGGCCTTTCGGCACTTTTTGGCCAAACGGTAATCTTGACAAGTGCTTTCTCGCCATGGAGCGCACCATTAAGTTTGTCGAGAGGTATTTTGATTTCTACACCTGAGCGCGCGTTGTCGGGAACCATCAGTGCATCGTTGTTGCGAATTTGAATGGTGCCAACAAATTGAATGCGATCGCGCTCCGTAACTTCTGTAACAGCACCTTCGTCTCGCTTAGCACCTTGCTTGAATACCCGCACCTTGACGGTATCTCCGTGGAGTGCTTGCCCCACATTAGAAGGCCCGATGTAGATATCTTTTTCATAACCTTGAACGGTTACAAAACCGGCACCGCGCTGGGTAATGGAAATGGTCCCTTCTAATAAGGTCGTTTCTCCGGCTAGTTTATAGGTGTGGTGGTTGATGCGTTGAACAGCTTTTTTGTTGCTTAATACGCTCAAAGAATCGAAAACGACTTGACGCGCACGCGCATCGCGCGCATCGAGTAGGGTACAAACTTGTTTATGCGTAAGCTCAACGCCAGGGTTTTGTTCGAAGATGCGCATCACCAAGGTGGTAATGCGCATCTTCGAACAAAACCCTGGCGTTGAGCTTA
>RDZL01000123.1 GCA_004295165.1 Flavobacteriia bacterium | reverse complement strand
TGCTATCGGCAACCTAGACAACGATGCGCACTTAGAGCTGCTCGTGGGGCAAGATGCAGGGGGTTTATTTTTGCTTGAGAACGAACCTGGATCAGACCTCAGTATAGAATCTTTGGAGTTGCAACCACTACATGTTTATCCGAACCCTACTGCTACTCAGCTCACCATTTCAGGCGTGCAAGGGGTTTGTAGTGGCGCTTTATTTTCTTTAACAGGACAGCTTATTTATGCGCTCAAAGAAGTCAGCGAAGGTTATATCTTGGATCTCTCAAGCGTTGCCGTGGGCTCGTATTTTTTGCGTCTGGCAAACGGGCAAAATGCGCTGGTGATCAAAAAATAATCAACTGATTTTTAACTCGAGTAGCTGTTTGCCATTGAGTTCGGCTTGCAATACATCGCCAATTTGTACGGGTCCGACGCCTGCTGGTGTGCCCGTAAAAATGAGGTCACCCGTTTTCAGCGTCACAAACTGCGATACATACGCAATTATGGTGTCTATACTGAAAATGAAATCTTTGGGGTGCCCAATTTGTCTGAGTTCACCGTTCTGAAACAACTTGAATTCAGCTTCATCTAGATTGACCTCACTTTTTTCAATCCAAGTATTAGAAAGCGGTGCACTGTGGTCAAAACCTTTTGCTTTTTCCCAAGGTAAGCCATTTTCTTTGCACTGTTGTTGGATGTCTCTGGCGGTAAAATCGATGCCGAGCGTAAAATGTGTGTAGTATTTGTGGGCAAATTCAGGTGAGATGTGTTTGCCGACTTTTTCGATGCGCACCACCAGCTCACATTCGAAATGCAGGTCTTTGGTGAAGGCGGGGTAATAAAAATCTCCTTCTCTGAGTAAGGCGGTATCTGGTTTGAGGAAATAAAGGGGCTCTGTAGGGAGCGCGGCTTTCATTTCTTTGGCATGGTCGGCATAATTGCGACCAATACAGATGATTTTCATGGCTTTTTGAATTTATTTTTCAATAATTCGAGCTTGTCTTCAATGTTTTGCGAACTGTTGTCGGCTTTGATGCGCTCCATTTCTTTGCGCAAGACTTGTTTGGTGTAGAGCGGAAAATCGGCCTCGAGCATCCAGCCGTAATAGCCTGGCTCGAGTTTGAGTACTTGCGCAACGGTTTTGCCCTTGTGCTTGCCAAAATTGTAGCAGACCTCTTGGTTATCGTCGAAGGCCAAGCGCCCTGCGAAGTCGGCTTGCTTGTTGCCCACAGTAGAAAACTTAGCCAGCCCAGCAATATCGCTGTCTAGATCTGGGTATTTTTCGGTTTGGGCTTGCAAGACTTCTAAAGTGGCGAGGGTGTCGTAAAGTGCATTGTGTGCGTTTTCGATTTGTTTGCCACAATAGAACTGATAAGCTGCTGCTAGCGTGCGTTGTTCCATTTTGTGGAAGATGTTTTGGACATCTACAAAATGACGCGCCCCTAAATCAAAATCGATCCCGCAGCGCAAGAGTTCTTCTGAAAGCACAGGGATGTCAAATTTGTTAGAGTTGTAGCCAGCAAGGTCTGCATCGCCTATGAAGTCGAGTAGGCGAGGTGCAAGCGCTTCAAAAGTTGGCGCATCGGCAACCATTTCGTCGCTGATGCCGTGAATGGCAGTGATTTCTACAGGAATGGACTGGCCTGGGTTGACCAATTCATTAAAGGTTTCGCTGCGCCCGTCTGGGAATAGTTTGATGACTGCAATCTGAACAATGCGGTCTTTGGTGATTTGTAAGCCGGTTGTTTCGAGGTCAAAAACACAAAGCGGGCGGACGAGTTGTAGCGCCATACTTAGATGGTGGTTTCGGGATCAAAACCTTCGAGGTAATCGGCAACGCGGCGTACAAACTGACCTCCGAGCGCTCCGTCTACCACGCGGTGGTCATAGGAGTGCGATAAGAACATTTTGTGACGGATCCCGATGAAGTCTCCTTCTGGGGTTTCAATAACAGCAGGCACTTTTCTGATAGCACCAAGTGCAAGAATTGCAACTTGTGGCTGATTGATAATTGGTGTGCCCATGACGTTGCCAAAGGTACCAACGTTGGTAACGGTGTAGGTGCCTCCTTGGATATCTTCTGGCTTGAGTTTGTTGTTGCGTGCGTTGTTGGCGAGTTCATTGACGGCTTTTGCCAAGCCAACGAGGTTCATGCGGTCTGCGTTTTTAATGACTGGAACGATGAGGTTGCCACTCGGTAGGGCAGCAGCCATTCCGATATTGATGTCTTTGCGCTTGATGATGTTCGTACCCGAAACCGATACGTTGATCATTGGGAAGTCTTTGATGGCTTTGGCCACGGCTTCCATAAAAATTGGCGTAAAGGTGAGGTTTTCACCTTCGCGTTTTTTGAATTCGTTTTTCATGCGCTCGCGCCATTTAACAATTGTAGTGACGTCTGCCTCTACATACGATGTAACGTGCGGAGATACATGAACAGACATGATCATGTGCTCGGCGATGAGCTTGCGCATGCGGTCCATCTCGATGATTTCATCACCGCTGTTGGGCACAACCACTGGTGCTTTAATGGCTGGCATGTTGCTGCCTGCGGCAACAGCTTCGGTTGGAGTAGCGCTTGCACTTGGTGTGGCAGTAGTTGCAGCTGCAGGAGCTGACATAGGAGCGGCGCCTCTTGTTTCCAAGAAGTGAAGCATGTCTTTTTTGGTGACGCGGCCTTCTTGACCGGTCCC
>RDZL01000154.1 GCA_004295165.1 Flavobacteriia bacterium | reverse complement strand
AAGCAACTGAAAGCTTACATCTATATTGACAAAGACATCGAATGGACAGATTCAATTACCAATAATGTAATGTATGTAGATACGGTTTTAAATGGTCAGGTCAATCTGGTACTTGAAAACTTAAAGAGTCGAAAAAAGAACTTGATCAGCTACCCTTTAAACCTAGAAAGGCCTTTAGATACCTATTATGACAGCCTTCAATTGACAAAAAAGCAATTGACCATTTGGACCGATGGTAAACCTAGTTCATTTGGGATGAAGTATTGAGAAAGTTAGTCCTTTTCCCACCACTAAAAGTATATCAAAAATTACTTATTGTATTTTTTACTATATTTATTTGCTTTACCAATATATAGATGTCCAAGCATATGAAAAAGACACTTTCTCTTTTTATCGGTCTTTGCTTAAGTTTAAGCATTATGGCTCAAAAGTCTACAGACAATTTTACTGGAAAATGGAAAACTGAAGAAGGTGTAATTGTGGAAATAAAGAAATCAACGACATCATTTTACGGAAAACCCAGTGGTAAAAATGTTTATGTCCTTAAAGATCTAACCTTTTCTGATGGAAAATGGACAGGGATATTATCAAATCCTAAAAAAAATGTGACAGCCAATTGTGAAGCATATTTGTATGGCAACAAAATAAAATTTGTTGCCAAAAGAGGGATGATGAGCAAAGAAATCTATTGGACGAAAGTGAATTAAAGCGAAAACCAATGAAACGCATTATATATTCACTGACCATCTTACTACTCACAGGACTATATGCTTGTGGATTAAAAACTGCAAAAGAAACTGGACTGCAATTTACTACAGAGGTATCGAAATTACCAGATACGCTCAATTGGAAGCCGATTGGTTTTGCAAAAGAACTGATCAACCAAAAAGAAATGGTTGTTGTGATAAGTGGTGGTTCAAATCCAATTCCATTAGACAAATGGGATGAATTTACACCATCATTTCCCTACACGAAAAATATTGACCGCCATTTATTGTTTCAGAAAACTGCATTCTATCGTTCGCCACAAACGGAGGTCAGTTGTAAAGGCAGTAACTGCATTAAACAGCGAGAATATAAAAATTATTCCTGGGTGGAGATGGCAAAGCCAATTTGTGTTGACTTTGTTGGTGGCAAAACTAATCTGCTCAAACCAGAAAAAGGTCATTTGGTGATCAAGACAATTCAGAAATGTCAGGTTGTTATGTTTACGGATAGCATTTTTCAGCTAACGGACAATCAAGGAAATTATTATGTCATGCACGCAACCGAGACAGGTAAGCCAGACACAACGGCATCTCTACCAGATGGGTGGGCACTTCAAAAAGTATTTTTGAATGCACCTTTGGTGATTTCACCTTTTGGTGGTGGCAATGAATGCTACTATAATATTATCGGAGACTGTTTAGGGCAGGGCTATCACCAATATATTTTTTCAGACACCGTTTATCCGACGCGCAAAAAGTAAGTTTGCTTTAAACACCCCACAACACAACCCGCAGCCCAACAATGCATCCAAAGCCGCCCAAAGCATAGCTGCGCTTATACAGTTTTTGGGCTTGGGACAGGTCATCAGAAGTGTAATTGAGCCATTCTGATTCATCGCCAAAGGCGATTTGAGCGTAGTAAGGGTAAAGATTTGCTGTCAGGTCTGAACCATTTAAAGTGTACTGGCTGACTTGGCCACTTTTTGGCGTCAGGCTTTGGCTTGTAAAACGCAGTTCGGTAAAAAATGAGCACTTTTTGTTAAGGGGCACATTTACACCTACGGCACCATTGAAACCAAAAGATACCGGACTTTGATAAGTATAATTGAGCAGTGCCTCTGCAACTCCAAATGAATTAAAGTTGCCATCTGCTATCGTCTGTAAGTATGTAATGCGCCCATTGGCGATGTTTAGCCCTAATTTGGTGTAAAGCTCAAACTCCTTGATTGGGATAGCAACCACCAGCTTAGCTGCTGCTTGATAAAAATCGCCGCTCAGCATTTTTTGACCGAAATAAGCATTGTTGTCAACAGCCATTGGTTTGAGATAAGCCCCAGTTAGTTCATAACCAATTCTGGGGGTAAGCATGTGACCAAAATGCAATTCGGCCAATGAACTACTCTTGAACGCAAAATTTTCTTGACCACACAACCAAGGCAAGGTGACTTGATGAATGGTATTCACCAAATAGGATGGGGCTTGGTCAATTTTTGAATTCAGTTGGTAGCCGCTAGAAATGGAACCGTAAATATATTGGGCCTCAACTTTTAAAGTTGAAAGGCAAAGGAGCATAGCGTAAAGAAATTTCATGAGTTGAATTTTTATTTAAACAAGCAAATCCCCGATTAAGTTACAGTACAACAGCGCATCACTCGAGTTTTTTATGATCCGCCAAAACAACATACTAAATCCAAGATTTTTTCGTTTCTTGTTTTTTTGTTCCCTATGAAACACCTTCTCTACTTTTTGACGGGCTCCTTTTTAGCTATAAACACACCTTATGCACAAACATCAAAAATTGACTTCGGGCTACAGGGAAGCCCTAGTCTGATCAGCATGCGCGGCAATGAAATACTCAGTGATTTGTACTACTCAGGCATGGGTTTTTCAGTAGGTATTTCGGCTCAATTTCATGTCAATAAGAACACGTCATTAGTTACAGATCTCTGTTTTGAACGCAAAGGTGCTCATACCGATGGTGTGATAACAGATATGCTAGGCGATGTCATAGGAACATTTAAAAGTCAGCTGCAATTTGACTACCTTACCTTACCAGTTTTGGTGCGCTATAGCTTTGGTGAGCAAATTCGAATTTTTGTCAATGCGGGGCCTTATATGGGTTATTTATTGCAACAGAACAACAAAATAAGTTCAGACCTTGTTGGGCCGTCAAGTTACTCGAGCAAAACAGACTATAAATCAACTGATTTTGTTGTTGCTGCCGGATTCGGAATGACTGCACAAATCAATTCTAAATTATCTTACACTGTTGAATTAAGAAACAACCTTGGCCTTAAGAATATAAGCGTTTTTCCAGTGGTCAATGATGGCAAAATCCAAACGAATGCGTTGAACTTATTAGTTGGGTTGAGATACCGATTGAACTAAAATTCCCTTCATTTTTATTTAGATTAATTCTAAATACCACAAAAGTGGTATTTCAAGATCGGAAGATCCTCGCTTACTTTGCAGCATCAAATTTTAGCAAATGAGCAAGTCCTTACCCATCCTATTCTTCACCATTTTTGTCAATTCTATTCACTTTTTTTCTCAAGATACATCGCGTGTTGCCACCACGCAAGAGGTCATTTTATTGGAGGGCTTCAATCAGAAGGGTGATCTGTTTAGAATGCCTACCATTTCCGGTACAGACATCTTCTCTGGAAAGAAAAATGAAGTGATTTCAATTGGAGCGAGCACGGCTGATTTATCGACAAACAGCTCAAGACAGGTTTTTGCAAAAGTGCCAGGCCTCAGCATATGGGAAAACGATGGCTCGGGTATCCAGACCAGCATTGCCACCCGTGGTCTGAGCCCCAATCGCTCTTGGGAATTCAACGTGCGCCAAAATGGTACGGATATCAGCTCAGAGGTTTTTGGTTATCCAGAAGCCTATTTTACCCCGCCAACAGAAGCCATGGAACGCATAGAAATCGTTCGTGGTGCAGGTGCGTTGCAATACGGCCCACAGTTTGGTGGCCTCTTGAATTACGTCTCTAAAAAACAGCTCGGCTACAAACCCTTGAGCATGGAAAGCAGCCAGACAATTGGCTCTTACGGTTTATTCAATTCTTATAACGCCATTGGCGGACAACTCCATAAATTCAAATATTACGCTTATCTGCACCACCGAAATGCTGACGGCTGGCGCGAGAACAGCCGCTACAATACACAAACTGCAGCACTTAATTTTACGTATGCCTTCAATAGCCAATGGCAGTTGAACGGTGAATATACCCATATGAATTACTTAAGTCAGCAAGCGGGCGGGCTCACCGATGCACAATTTGGAACTGATGCACGTCAGTCTGGGCGCGCGCGCAATTGGTTCAGTACGCCTTGGAATACCGCGGCACTCACCCTGCAATTCAAAGCCAACGAGCAAACGCAATTCACCTTGAAGGCATTTGGAATTCTTGCCCAAAGAAATAGCATTGGTTTTAGCGCTGCAGTCACTATAGCTGATACCATCAATGAAAATACCGGGGGCTACAACCCGCGCCAAATAGACCGCGATGCGTTTCAAAATATGGGTGTCGAACTACGCGGCTTGCACCAATATCAATTTTTGAAAGGGAAGTCTGCACTTTCTGGAGGTCTACGCATTTACAAAGGGCTCACCCTTCGCGATCAAAAGGGAATTGGGAGCACTGGTTCAGGTTATACACTAGAAATTGTAAGTCAGCAAAATGGTCTCGACTTCGGCAAAAGCTTCGAACTCGGTACCATGAACGCGGCTGCTTTTGTGGAAAATCTATTTCAAATTACTGAAAAATTTGCGCTCACACCGGGTATCCGCTATGAATGGATTGAAACGACCATCGACGGTTATATCAATACCAGCGCCACAGGTAAAATAAATGATGTGCGCAGCCGTCAAATTTTACTCTTAGGAATTGGTGCCGAATATGCAGTGAATGCACAAAGCAATCTGTACGGAAACTTTAGCCAGGGCTACAGACCGGTGACATTTTCTGAGCTCACGCCTTCAGCAACAGCTGATGTCATTGACCCCGAGCTCAAAGATGCGAGCGGATACAACGCCGATTTTGGTTTCAGAGGCAGCATCAAACAGCAGTTACTCAAATTTGATGTAGGCGTTTTCCGCTTGTTCTATAATAACCGAATAGGAACGATTACCCTCAACAATGCGCCTTACAAGACTAACATTGGCGCGTCTGTGAGTCAGGGTGTGGAAAGCTTTGCAGAATTAGATGTCATGCGTCTTTTTGGGAAATTCAACGCTTTAGGCGTCAGTGTGTTCACAAATTATGCCTATGTAGATGCGCGCTATACCCGCTGGGACAACCCTGCAACGATCAATGATCCGTCTAAAAATCAGGCAGGAAAGCGCGTAGAAAACGCCCCTGAACATATTTTGCGTACTGGTCTAAGCATCAAATTCAAAGGCCTTTCCGCTACACTTCAATATAATTACGTGGCTGCAGTTTTCACAGACGCACTGAACACCGTTGAACCAAATGCAACCTTCACAACAGGTCAGCTTCCTGCTTACCAACTCCTGGACTTCAATATGACTTATGCATTTAAAGAGGTATATCAGTTCAGAGCGGGGATCAACAACCTAACGAATGAAATGTATGCAACCAGACGCGCTGGTGGTTATCCGGGCCCGGGTATTTTACCCGGTACGCCGAGAACGTTCTACTTAAGCATTGGTGTAAAGCTTTAAGATTCCATCAATACTTGACCAAAGCTTTCGAAACACGTTGTTCGCCGAGTTTGACGATAAAGTAGTAGCCTGGCGCTAATTGCGACAGATCAAATAAATTGTTTGTACTTGACCTGAAATAGTAGGTTTGGCCACTCATATTTTGAAATACCATTTCTTTCACTTCAAATGGAGCAATCAATTGTAGTTGTTCGTGAATAGGATTTTCAAATTGAAATTCAAACGCAGCTTCTTCTAGTCCAGCGCCCTCACCGAACTTGACCACATTACCTAAAAGCAGGGTGCAGCTCGAATCATAAATTTGATAATTGATGAGACCTTTAGTGATGTCGTCGTAGCCGTCGATGAGGTAGGCTTCGATTTGAGCGGAGTCGAGGTCACAAAAGCAATTGCTGAACAGCGAATAGTTCATGTTGGTATTGTTATTGACGTTGTAGTAGGTATTGCCACATATTTCGTTATCGTAGATCGAAGGGCTGTCTTGAATGGAGGTAACGTTGGAAATGATGATGCCCTCAGCGTTATTATTGATTTGATTGTTGTGGATGTTGGCATCAACTGTTGCCTCAATGGCCAAAATGTTATAGAAAAAAGTGTTGTTTTTGATTTCGCAATCATAGGCCGCTTGAACAGCAGTACCGTTATCTGAAAACTCACAATTCTCAACTCTACCGTTATTTGGGTAGTTGATCGCCAAACCATTATTAAAAAATTCACATGATGAAATGACAATGGAATCTACTGCGTTTGCCAAAAAGGAAGCCCCAATTTGGTTGTCGATGAAACTACAATTGCTCATGGCAAAAGCGCTGGCGTAAATATAGAGCGACGTGGTGTTTTCTTTGAAAAGGCAATTGTTGATGTTGAAATTAGCCCAACCATATACGCCTACTTCATTATCGATGAATTCGCAAGCAGATAAATTGAGGTTAGTGCCTACCGTAACCGCCTGAAAACAGCGGACGAATTTGCTATTAGTGTAAGACAGTGTGGTGGGAATGGTTTCGTATGATAAAGGGAAATAGGCATTTGAAATCTCGATGCGATCTGCATTCAAAACGCCTCCTTGCGAACTCGTACAAACAAAACCTTGCCAAGCAACCGTACTTAAGGTATCATAAAGTGCATGGATTTTAATGGGTTGCGCATCGGTACCGACACAATTGATGGTGCCGCGCGTCTCGATGTAAATATTACTGTTGTTTTGATTATTGATTTGGATTTCTACGCCTGGTTCAATCGTCAAGGTTTTGCCCGGAAAAACAACAATGGAGCTATTCACGATATAAGGACTACCACTTAAAGACCAAGTGGTGTTTTGGTAGATACCGCCAGATACATTGGTTTGTGCGAAGCTCGAAATTGAACAAAAAGAGAAAAGGAAACCGAATAGGATTGTTTTCATGAGAGAAATTTCAATTGTTAACAATACCTATGCTCAAATGTTCAATTACCTTAAATCCCCTACTCCACCATCAACTTCTCTGAAAATATTTCTAGTCCGTTTGAGGCCTTGATCAGGTAACAACCTTTTGGAAGCGCCTCCAAGGAGATGATCACTTTTGACTGTCCGGGGATTTCATCGCAAAATACGACTTGTCCTAAAGAATTATAGACTTCTATACTTGAAACTGACCTAAAATTACTTTCAATAGAAATGTGCTCGCTTGCCGGATTCGGAGAAATACGAAACCACTTTTCTTTTGGTATTGTCTCAGTTATTCCTACACCTGAGTTGCCGTGGCAAACAAATTGCTCCGATGTATTGTAAAGTGCTTGTAAACTTGTAGCAATATTCCATAAGTCTTGGACATTTTGTAAACGCGTACCTACGCGGCTATAAAGGAATGCATAATCCGAACAAATTGCGGTACCTGGTCGAAAGGATGGTTCATAGATCGTGATCATGCCGCGTCTGTCACCTGAAGGATGATTGAGCGCTTCTTCACTCCAACCGTTGGGATTATTTGGATTGTCGGGCAAAGTGAAATCGGTCACTTGATTGGTCAAGGGATTTACCCAAGGTGTGGTATCTGTCCATTGGCTATTTTGCAAGAGCCAATAGGAGTAGTCGCCATTTGCAAAATAATCTTGACCCGTATTTAAGACGACACCGCATTTTAAAGGGTGTGATAAACTCACCAAGCCTTGGCACGGCGGATTGGCTCCATAGCCCTCACCCACATTTAATTCATCATCATCATCACCATTATAGGCAAATAATAGATTTTTTTCAGGAGAACAACCCATCTGGTCATCAGAAAAGTTTCCTAAATCAAAGTCCATGAAAATGCTCTGCAGGTAGTTCATGTAATTGATATTACTTCTATTGATGACCCGTAAGTTTAAGAAAGTCGTATTGTTCAGGTAATTGCCAGCACTAAATTGATAGAACATGGCATGCAACTCAATGCGCAATTGGTTCCCATCAGGCATATAAGACTCGTCGTTCATGATGACATAAACTGCTTCATCGCCGCGGATATCTGGGTAATCACCCAAAATAGGTTCATAAATACCATTTTGGTTCAGGTCAATATAAGGTGCCAACTGCTGCGCAACACCCATTGTTGCATCGCCATTCCCTGGCCAATTGAGAAGCGCATTCGGAACGGTATAGCCAGGATTCTGATAATTTTGTTGATGAAATTCTATCTCTTCAGAACTTACCTTCCATAAAGCATTTTGATAAGCGCTTGAATAAGAGACAGAACCATAGAAAAACGGATCTGCAATTGGGCCTGAATGTATCTCATGATGATTGCTCGGTGCACTCGTGTGCGCGCCAGAAAAATAAACCTGACCCATCGGATCTTGCGCACTGATCATAAAGCTACCTCCAAAAATGGTACCCAACCCACCCCCTTTTGGCACCTCATAACCGGCATTCCCAATGGCAAGATCGGAAAAAAATCCACCTTCGTCAGAAAGTATACAACTCACGTTGTTGTGATCTAGCGTCACATAATTGACGATTTGTGTGAGGGCTGCTGTTGAGTGGAGCAGCGCAAAAGAAGTGAAGCAGACGGCGTGGCGTAAAATCTTTCTCATAGGATGTTTTTTGAGAAAGAACGAAAGGGGAAGTGTTAAGGGGTAGCAGATGTTTTGATCAAAATCACTCTAAAACCAATATAAGGACTAGGTTCCGTTATGCCAGCATAAGGATCTGCAGCATTAATTTTAATTTCTTCAGGGCTACTCATCCAGCTTCCGCCTGCTGTTCCGGGTTTTTTGGTTATCAGATCTTCGTAAACCATTTCTGCTGCGTTGCCACACATATTATAAAGGCCGAGCTCATTAGTACTGTAGTATGTAACCGGTACGCTGTACATACCTCCATCTTCCTCCAAAGTAAACGGTTCTGTACTCCACGTATTTAAGTTGGCTAAATAAAGTCCTCTGTAATCGCGCAGGTAAATACCGTTCCATGCATAAGGGCTTTGTGCACCTTTGTTCGAGGCCACAGCGACCCATTCTTGACGTGTTGGCAAACGCACTAATAAAGAAGGTGCTTTTTTGAGTGTTGCCAACTTTTGTACTTCTGCGGACAACCATTCGCAGTATAATTCCGCACCAATTCTACTGATGGTTAAAACGGGATAATTCTCAAATGCAGGATGCGAAAAATAATGCGCCTTCAATTGATTGGCCTCACCATTTGGAAGTTGGGTCCATAAA
Organism: Flavobacteriia bacterium; assembly: GCA_004295165.1. Lineage (GTDB taxonomy): Bacteria > Bacteroidota > Bacteroidia > Flavobacteriales_D > Crocinitomicaceae > UBA952. The sequence goes on along the minus strand of RDZL01000154.1, from coordinate 6,894 downwards.
TCTAAATCAGGTTTGGCTAGTTCATATTTATCTCTCTCGTTTTGAACTACTAAGTCGATTAAGAATGTGCGATAAGACAGGTTTGTGACTTCCGTTTTTTGCAGCGCAAAACCAAAACCTAGTTCGTATAAATCCGCATATTGTTTTCGATCCAGTTTGAATGCAGCTCTTACTAACTCTTTTTTTCGCTTGTTATTTTGTGCAATTTCTGCCTCTGTAAAGGATGGAAAATAAGACGCGTATCCGCTCTGTTTGTCCTCGGGAATAAAGGATTCAAATTGAACTTCTTGACGCTGAGCACAGTCATTTGAAAAAGGTATGATGAGCTGTTCAACAACTAGTGATGACTGAAATACGTCTGCAGCTGCCTGAGCTGATTTTTTAACATGATGGCGGTCAGTATGCTTTATATGGTGCGTACCAACTATTTTGGCAGCAGGGCTTTCAACTTTATGACCATTGGCACTTTCACTTTGTGAAAATTGAAATAAAGCCCAGATAAATAAAATAGACATCAGAACTAATTTAGAAAATTTGAAAAAATGGTGTTTTTGGAAGCGAGGCTGCACTGTAAGACGCGTTGTGAATGACTCGCGCAGCTCCTCAAAAGGATAGTGTGGCGCTTCATTTCGGGCCAAGTCAAAAAAGTAATTGAGGTCTTCCATTTGAAATATTTTATGCGTCTTTTACTGTGATCGTTTCTTTGGTTAACAAGCCCCTGAGTAGGTCTCTGCTTCGTTTCAAGCGTTGCTTAACGGCTGCTTCAGATAAATTTTGCAAAAGCGCGATCTCCTTGATACTCAAGCCCGTTATTTCAAATAAGATGAGCACTTCTCTATTTTGGATTGAAAGTTTGGCTAATGCTTTGTGCAAAAAGTAAATATCCGCCTTCTCCGATGGACTGGTTTGCTCATCCCTAATGGTATATTCATAACTATTGGAGTATTGCTCAGGTCGTTTTTTCTGTAAAAAGTTCCCCAAAACTCTGATACTAATACCAATTAAAAAAGGTAAAATTGACTGCTCGTTCTTGAGGGCGTCAAACTTCTGATAGGCAATTAAAAGACTGTCATTCATTAAATCTTTGAAGTCCATTTCACCAAATGCCCTTGCCCTGCAAAACCGCTCAAATTGATGATGAACCGGCTCATATAATTTCATGAAATGATCTTGCTTCTGCTTAGACATGCTTAAAAGTAGTATAATGACTAGTTTGATGAGCATGCAAAAAGTGACAGCAATTGCTCAAAAAAAAGCTACTTATATTCTTCATAACATTGTTTAATAAATAACTGCTTTTGAATAAGTAATATTGGCACATCATTTGTCGGAAAACAACCAAAAAAAACCGATGAAAAAAATCCTATTTTTTGCTGTATTGGCCGCCGGGATTGCGAGCTGTACGGTAGTAAGACCACACCAAGTTGCCGTGAAAAGCAAACTGGGTAAAATTGATAACAAAGTTCGAACAGCTGGGCCAGTAGCCTATAACCCTTTCGTGACGAAAGTCATTAAAGTCAATGTCCGGACTATGAATTTGTCTATCAAAGAAAACCTGCCCTCTAAAGAAGGGCTGACCATTTTATCTGAGAGTTCTATTCTCTACCACATCAAAGCGGAAGATGTGCCAAAAGTAATCAAGGAAACCGGGCTCAACTACGAAGAAAACCTCATCTTGCCGGTATTCAGGTCTGCTGCCTCAGATGTTTGTTCGCGCTATTATGCCAAAGACATGCACAGCGCCAAGCGCAACGAAATTGAACAAGAAATCAGAAAAAGACTCGCAGAAGTTTGCGAAGAAAAGGGCTTTGTCATTGAGGCTGTTCTCTTGAAAAGCATTAGTCTTCCGCAGGGCCTTACGCGCTCCATTGAGGCCAAACTCGAGGCCGAACAAGAAGCCCTGCGCATGGAATTTGTACTCGATCGTCAGAAAAAAGAAATGGACCGTCAACTCATAGAGGCAGAAGGCGCCAAGAAAAATGCCATCATTCAGGCAGAAGCCAAAGCGCAGACCGCCATTCTTGAAGCAGAAGGCCGCGCCAAAAGCATAGAAATTGAAGCCAAAGCCAATAAATCTGCCAACGACATGCTCAACTCAAGCCTCACGCCGAACGTACTGAAAATGAACCAAATTCAAGCGTTTATGAAGCTCTCCACCTCTCCCAATACCAAAACCATAATTACTGATGGCAAAGGTGGGGTGATCAATATGTTAGATGATAAGTGACCGAATAGCCGCCGCGAGCTTTTCTTTGTTTTCAGGGCCAACGCCTAAAGAAACATAGCGAATCACACCATTCTGATCGATGACAACGGAGGTTGGAAATCCGCTTACCCCAAACTGAGTGGCCACCTCCATTGCATCGGGCACAAGCTGATAATTAAATGGCGTTTTCTTCAAGAACTTCTTCATCTGATCGGCTTTGTTGAGGCCTAATGCCAGAAAAACAACCCCATCCTTTTGAAAATCATTAACCAATTCATTGAGTTCAGGAATTTCAGACACGCAAGGTTTGCACTCCACAAACCAAAAATTCAATACGACAACCTTGCCTTTTAATGCTTCAAGATGAACGGTTTTACCTTTCAAATCCTCTACTTCAAATAGTGGTGCCTTTTGATCTAAAAGTGGTGACGATTCAGTTTCATTTGGAGCTCTCAGGTCTGGGCCTCCACCCGCTCGCATTTGCTGCATCATTTTCAATTCTTCTGGCGTGGCTTTGCGCAGCACCAACGCCTTCACATTTGAAGCAGCATCTAAATAAGGTTCGGGCATATACTCCATGGTCATCATCAGCTGATGAAACGCTTGCTCAGTTAAGCGCTCAAAATTCTCGTTGTAAATGGGCATTACTGCCGGATTCAGCATCAGTGGCGTACCTGGTTTGATTTCATTCGGACCCGCAACATGCAAGCCTTCTAAAGCTTTTGGCGCTGTGTTTTGGGCAGAAATACTCAAGTTGAGGATACAGAGAAAAGAAAGGTAAAGGAATTTGTTTTTCATTGTGATGATATAGAAAAGGAAAGTTGCCAACAATGTTATGTAACGAATTTAGGATAAATAATTCACCATACATAAAATGAATCTACACAACCCACTCAATCTTGTTGTAAAGGGGAATAAAAAAAGCCCTAGAAAAATCTAGGGCTTTTGTACCTCGGGCCGGGATCGAACCGGCACTCCCGAAAGAACAGGATTTTGAATCCAGCGCGTCTACCAGTTCCGCCACCGAGGCATTCTTTTCGACTTTCAGGGTTGCAAAGATACAAACAAAAAAGTAACCAACCAATAGTAAGTTAGTTTGATGTAAATTAAATATTAGCTAAATTTAATGAGAGCCAAAAGGGCACAATCTAGTATTCATTCTTAATTCAATGCACCATGAAACGCATCTTATACAAATGGGACAAATACAAGCTCGGACGTCGACTCCACTACCTTCAAAAAAGACTGCACCGCGCCGAGACAAATGGATACCAAGAAAAAGTAAATAATTACAATCGCCTCATCCGCGACGTTCAAGATAAATTGAAACACATTAAAGAGTAGCTTGCCTTTGGCGCTTTAAGGAACGTAAACTGCTTCTTGCTGGATGCATTCAATCCACTGTTCAACACTTTTTGCGTTGGCAATGTCAAATTGACCAGACTGCGTGCGGCGCAAGGCCACGAGCGTTGCTCCTGAGTTCAGGCGCTTGCCAAAATCGCTGGCAATACTGCGGATATACGTGCCTTTACTGCAAGAGATTTCAAAATCTATTTCGGGGAAGCGCGCAGCATTGATCTTGAAATCAGAGATTTCAATTTGGCTCTGCTTGAGTTCCACTTCTTTGCCCGCTCTTGCAAAATCGTAGGCGCGCTTGCCATCGACCTGCTTGGCAGAGTAAATAGGCGGAGTTTGCATTTGTACGCCCAGAAAAGATACGCGCACGCTTTCGAGCAAAGCGGCATCTATGTGGGCGGTATCAAAATCTTGGTTGTATTCAGTTTCTAGATCGAAAGAAGGTGTCGTCTTGCCAAGTAAAAAGGTGCCAGTGTAGGTTTTGCCATCGCTAGTGAGACCTTCTATTAGTTTGGTGTGCTTGCCCAAACAGAGTACGAGTAAGCCAGTTGCTAACGGATCTAAGGTGCCGGCGTGGCCCACCTTTACATTTTTGAGCCCTAAGCTTCGCTTGAGGTTCCAGCGGATTTTGTTGACGACGTCAAAGGAGGTCCAGGTGTAGGGTTTGTCTACTAAAATGGTGAGGCCGTTTTGAATATCTAGCATTAGCCTGCCATTTGGAGTTCAACACCCATTGCCATTAGAATGAGCAAAGCGGCGCCAAGTGCGATGCGGTACCAGCCAAAGGCGCGAAAGCCTTTTTTCTGAAGAAACGAGATGAACGATTTGATGGCCAAGTAAGCCACTACAAACGCCACTGCGTTACCCACAAGGAGCAAGAGCCATTCGTGGCCGCTCGACTGCAAAAGGAGTTCTTTTTCGTCGTACATGCTTTTGAGCGTGGCGGCTGCCATGGTCGGGACAGCCAAGAAAAATGAAAATTCAGCTGCGGCTTTGCGCGTGAGCTTTTGGCTCAGGCCACCGATGATGGTAGCTGCTGAACGCGAAACACCAGGAACCATAGCCAAACTTTGAACTGTTCCGATGATCATAGCGGTCTTGAAATCGAGGGGCTTTTCTTCGGTTTGCGTTTCATTGGCAGCAAAAAACTTGTCGACAAAAAGCAGCACAATGCCACCAATAAGCAGCATCCAGGCCACAACAGCAACGTTTTCGAGGAGCGCATCGATGTGTTTTTTAGCCAAGAGTCCGATAATGCCCGTTGGGACAAACGCTGCGGCCAACAGCAAATAAAAACGGAAGCTTTGAATGAACTTCTGAAAGTACACCAACACAACCGATAAGATGGCTCCAAACTGAATGGCAACCGTGAAGAGTTTAACGAAGTCGTTAGAAGCATTGCCCATGAGCGTTGAGGCGATGATCATGTGGCCCGTGGAAGAAATAGGCAAAAATTCGGTCAGGCCTTCGATGATGGCCAGGATAATAGCGTCGAGAAAACTCATTAGCTAAGCTTCGGGTTGGTCTTTTTTGTTGCGCTTCATGATTGCGTAGAAAATCACGATATAGCCGGCCACAATAAGCATTGGTGCCAACGTGATGCGCACTGAACTGAAAAGCTCGTCTTCCTTGAAAACTTGAGGATCAGTAGAGCCTCCGCCAATCATTAATAAAAATCCGAGGATATTGATAGCTAGGCCAATATAAAGCCATTTGTAGTTGGCGGGGTCAAAGCCGAAGTGTTTGATAGGGTCCTTCATAATTAATAAAGATCATCTAATTTCATACGAAGATACTTGTTTAAGGCAAACCAAGTTGATAACAACGTAATAAAAACGCCAATGACAAACAGTAAGCTGATCAACATCAGGAAGCTTTCTAAGGTATAGGCAATCTGAATGGTTTCGAGTAAGTTATTGATGCCATAGAATACCGTGAGCAATAAAGCCAAGCCAATGAGTGCAGACAGCAAGCCCTGAAAGAGCGCCTGACCTAAAAATGGTTTGCGGATATACATGGTGGTGGCGCCCACTAATTGCATTGTTTTGATCGTGAAACGCTTCGAATAGAGCGCCAAGCGAATGGTGTTATTGATCATGGCTACTGCAATGACAATGAGCAACAAAGCCACTGCTAAAAATAATATGGCAAATTGCTTGAAACCTAAATTGACATTGGCTACGCTCGATTTATCGTAATTGACCTCATCGATTTCTTCTTTGAAGCGCGACAGCAACTTTTTTTTGATATGGGCCATTCCGCCCTGACTCGCGTAGTCCATTTTGGGCTTGATGCCAATGGTGGCAGGAAGTGGGTTGTCGGCATCAAAAAGCGCAAGGACGTCTTTTTCGACATCGCTTTCTCCTGCAAACTCTTGAATGGCACGCTCTGGCGAAATGAAAAATACATCGGCAAACTCTGGCCAAGATTTGAGTTGCTCTTCGATTTGCTTGATATCGGCATCATTGAGTGCTGATTTAAAGAAGATGTCCGCTTGAATGTTTTCCTTGGCCTGTTTTTCTATGCTGCGCAAGCCGAAAATACCGCCCAAGACGAGGCCAATCATAAAAATGACCAATGAAATGCCAATAACGGTTGAAACATAGCCCGTTCTGATGCCACGTTTACTATAGATGTCTGCCTTATTTGCCATAATTCAAAAATACGGGCTTGAGGTCAAGTGAAAAGACGAACTCAGATTAGTTTTGAAGAATAAATTGTTTATTCAAGGATTCAAGCGCTACGGATTCATTTTGGAGTTGATCGTCCAGCCGATAACCGCTGCCCTCTGCTTGGCTTGCTCGGCTAAATCGCCCTCAAAAAGTTCGTCGACTGTTTGCTTGAAAAGTGCGGTCCAACGGTCAAAATGTACTTGCTCGAGCGGCATGTGCAAATGTTTTTCAGTGACATTGGTGGTATAACCCGGCTCTGAAAGCAGCGCAAAACGCCAGAATTGTTCCATTTTGGGAAGGTGCTCTGCGAAGTTCAAACGCGTGAAAAACGGCGCAAGTAGTTGGTCTTGTAGTACTTTGCCATAAAAGGTGTTGACCAACTGATGGATGTCTTCGGCTGTTTCAAGTTGTTTCATATTCAAATTTACAGCGTTTTTTTGCTTAATTTAGAGACCTCATGCGACTATTTTTACTGACTTTTATCATCTCAATTGCTTGGTCTGAAGGCCTGCTTGCGCAAGCTTTTACAGGAAATACCAAGCCCCAAATTCAGCAACAGCACAAAGGAGCCAACTGTCCACCGCCCACCCACACTACATTCATGGAGCTCAACAACGTGCGCGCCATGGTGCATACAGCGGGCAACTTATGGCAGATCCC